>CALWAR010000123.1 GCA_944375765.1 uncultured Mediterraneibacter sp.
TCCTGATCTGGTCGAGTTTCTCTCGGCTGACGTACAGGAAGGCGCACAGCTCCCGGTCTGAGGGATCACAGCCATACTCCTGCCGGTATTCCCTCATGATCTTCTGGTACTGCCGGACTTCATCCCCTGCGTTGAAGGAAAGACGCACTGTTCGGCTATTGTCTGCGCAGATCCGCATCCGGCGCTTGATCCAGAATGCTGCATAACTGATAAAGGACATTCCACGGCCCGGATCATAATGCTGAACTGCTTCACACAGGGCAATATAGCCCTCCTGTTCAAGATCCTCCATCTCTGCCCCGGCTGAATACTTCCGGGCCATCGTTGCGATAAATCCCCGGTTCTGCTCCCACAATTTCAGCATATTCCCGGCGGTGTTATCGCCTCCCTTTACCCTGATCACAAGCTGTTCATTTGTCATTCCGCACACTCCTTAGAGTTATCTGCCAACTGTGCCATATCCTTTATGATGCTTAACCATGCATCAAGATCTTTCAGGTTATTTCCTTCCGGTATGATGTCACCGACATCTGCATGAGTGATCTTCTCATCATCCAATAAAGCTCTTATCTTCGCAACAGGTAACTCAGTAACCTTTCCGTCAATATTTACGCGTGCTTTTATGTGCGCCGGTACGAGATCCAGAGCCGCAAGATACAGCCTGTCTATCCTGTCCATGTCACCACCCCTTTTCTATATCTTTGAGTAAAATCTCAAGTTCATCAATTTTCTTCTGCTGTTCATCCGTCCTGATTGCCCCGAGAATCGCGTTACAAGCCAATATGACCGTATTCGCTGTTTTCGTATCGATCTCGCCATTTACGGCCATGTTCGCCACTCTGGCAAGCGTCCGCCTGACCTCTGTAGGAGTTCCCATTCTCAGCCTCATAACCCCATATACAAGTCCCTCCTCTCCGTATTACCTTCGTCAAAATACCACTCAAGAAAACCGTCAGCCTGATCCGCGCGACCACATGACACACAGGCGCGCCGGAGAACGTCTCTTTCACCCTCCTGATACTCCGGCACCTCGATCCCGTTCATGTAGCAGTATGTCATAGCATCCGCCCACATGCCCGTATACTCCACGCCCTGAGCCAGCAGCTCGCGGCTGTGCCTGTCTCTCTCGCCCTGCAAAGCTTTCTTGTATAGCCTGTCAAGTTTGTTCATTATTTCACCTTCCAAAAACACCCCAGACGCAAGGAGAGAGCGCCCAGGGTGCCTTTATCAATTATGCTGACGGCTTATTTTCACAGTAGTAAATAGCCATCTTCTTGTTGTCCAGTACAAATGCATCATATACGATACGCCCCTCAACAAGTTCCCCACTGATTCCCGGCGGGTCCTGATGCGTTTTATACTCTTCCAGCTTAGTCGGCGCAACTGTAGCGACCGGATGAGCGATCATAAACCCGAAATTTACCGGTAGCCGTTTCTTTGGTACCTTGATCACGGTAAGGCCGTCAAGATTCCCGATCACACCTTTTAACCGCATATCTTCGCCAATATCGGTCTCCATTACAATGTCAGGACATTTCTTCATAAGAAGGTATGTATCAGGCGTTACCACAAGGACACGTCCCGTGTCTGGTGCCTCGGCATTGTCGAGCACTGTATTCCCCTCTACAATCTCGTCATAGATGTTATCGATACTTAATGTGACCTCGGTTTCTTTCGTCCCGGCTCCTGCCGTCATTTTCCCGTATACATAAGTATCAATCTCAGGAATAATAACTTCTCTCTGCTGTCTGGCCAGCGCAGAGGCCCCGTCCAATACACCATCCGTCTCTTCTTTGTCCATTTTATCAATGACGAAAGTAAAAGACCTATCTTTCGTAAGCGTAAACTCTTCCAGAGTATTTTCCACCGTTCCCAGTGCTCCGTACCGCGACCATAGCACCGGATCACCCTCTTCTGGCGACATTCCAACACCACTTCCGTCGCGGTCGTAATCAGTCATTGCAACTGTATTGACCTTATGCACCTTTACTGTATGCGCTCCTGTCCATGTAAAATCGTTGTTTGTAAGGAGCGACTTCTTACTCTCCGTTGTGAACATCTCGTCCACATACGGAAGAAACTTTGTAACTAAATTAACTGCCATTTATTCACCTTTTACCGTTTCGGCGGGGCGAATGCATTCGCAAGTGCCTTGTCTTGGTCAATCTCGCGGCTGCCTCTGTTGGCTTTAGGCGTCTGACCTGAAAATCTCCTTTTAAATTCGAGCCCCATAGCCTCCTTGAACACCGCCGTGACATTCTGATAACTTTGTTCAAAACTATCATTGTCCGTATAGTCCATGATACCGGCCAACGATGAGGGGAACCCTTCGTTTATAAGTCGGTCTTTTGCATCTGCCATTAGCTCTCGCCTTGTAACGTCCCTTTCTCTTTTTTCCATCTCATTTTCCTGCTGCTCACCTTCAAACAGCTTTTGCATCCGTTTACGCTCAGCGGCGATCTTCTTCGCTATGATCCGGTCAACGTCTGCATCCGTGTACTTCTTTTCCGGCTGCTCCTGACCTTCCGCGCCCTTCTCGCCCTGACCCCCTGCCTGTTCTTCTGCACCAGCAGCCTGTGCCTCTTCAACGCCCTCTGCGCCCGTTTTCATCGTTTCTTCGTTCATTGCTTGCTCCTTCCCGTTTAACGCCCGCCGGCGATAGTATTCGCAGTTTATAAGGTGATGCCGCACCCGCTGAATATCGAAATACAAAAAGAGGACGCAGGAACAACTCAACGCATTATTGCGCTTAGTCATTTCCCACGCCCTCTAAGGCTTACACCGTGTATATTTTCCCGGTGCGGTACTTCGGTATTGATACCTATATTTTACCATTTTCCCGGGGTGTATGCAATCATTTTTCCTTATTTTCTGCGGGTTCTCTGGCATTTTCAGTGACCAAAACAGGGGGTAAAACACCGCTTTTCATGTCAATATACGCCAGTTTATAACGCCCTTTCTGCGGCTTTACCTTCCAACTCTTCACTTCCGGCGACAATTTTTTCAGTATGTGTGGAAGTTCCTGATCTTCTGTGTAAGACATCTTTATCTTTACGCTCACTATCCCACCTCCTCACAAAAACAATTAACTTATCTGTTGTGAACGGTGTTATACTCACAACACTTGACCGCCATATCTCAGCCGGTACTCTGCTATCAGTCGACACAGTACAGAGATATTGCCCCTGTTCCGCCTGATAAACTTCCATCTCTACACCTTTCCCCACTATCATAAATAAGCTACTAAAATACATATTCCTGTCTCCTTCCCTCCCGCCGCCCTGGTTCTGCTGTTGGCGCAGCTCCCCAGGGAGGGCGGTTCTTATTCTTTCATGCTCCGGCAGTATTGCCGCACGCCGGAGCGCCGTTCATTCTCTGACCTATCCCCTGCCGCCCGGATCGGGTGTAGCAGCACCTTCCCCGGGAGGGCATGGGCTTTATTATGCTGCACGCTCTTTCATGTGCCGGTACAGATTCCGCCTGACACGGTTCACGTAATCCAAAACCTTAAGAGCCTCCGCAACTTTAGGGAAATCTCTTTTGCATCCCTCCGCAAATTCTTTCTTAGCCATGTCAGAGAAATCCTCATAGTTCTCAACGACCATTTTATACAGTTCAAAGTTCGGGTTATCTTCATTCAGGACGATCCAGTCTCTCTGATGAAAGTAAAAGAACGCCACCTCCGCCGCAGGCCCGTGCTTCGTCACCCATGCGGGCACATCTTCTGTATTGCATGATCCAATACCGTGCTCTGTGTTCAAGAATTTAATTCTCATTTTCCTCTTCCTTTCCCCGGAGAATCCATGCTATTATGTAAATGATGTGTTAATGCATGGCTCCGGCTGTGCTGCCCTGTAGAGAGTTGCGTTCCCTACAGGGCTTATTTCTTTTATTGCTCGTCTACGTGAACAATTCCACCGACAATAAACCGTTCACCGTACTGCGGTACAGAGTCCACACAGTCTGAAAGCTTCTCCAGAAGTTCCACAGAGTCCGCAATCTTATCCAGTTTATCGCCCAGATCCGCCATGCGCTCTTCCAGCGCCTCGCTCATATTCTCGATCCGGCTCGCAATCACCAGAAGCGCGACCGCTTCATCAGACATACTCGCCGTCAGATCCCCATGATCCCCGAGCATATCCAGCCAGCTCTCAACTGTCTCATTCTCCGGCATCCCGAAAAGCTGTAAGTTCGTTTTCTCCATTTTCTGTCTCCTTTCACGTGGGGGTATAACACCTATGTCACCTTGTCATCATGTCACCCATTGTCATCTGCTCAGTGTCATTGGTGACAACGGTGTCATTAGTGTCATTAGTGACGTTGATGACATTAAAAATATATTTTCTTCCCCTCTTATTTCTATCTGTTTTGTAGTCAATCCCGTCAAAATAAAGTAAAGCCTCAAACTTATTTATAAGAGCACCAACTTTTCTTACATCTTCGTAAATCTCACAGCTTAAGTATTTACTTGCGCTCTTAATGTCACTGGCTGAGCCTTCCCAGCGCCCGCCACCTTGCTTTACCAACTTCTTGATTGTTTCGACAATCGGACTCTGGTCGTATTCCGCCTGGAGTCGTTGCGCTTCAATATCTTCCTCAGTGCCAATGTACTCCCACTGGAATGATTTCTTGTTAAACCGGATCTTTAATTTCTGAGTTTCCATATCACGCCCGGTTATATGCAGCGTTCCCTCTTCTGAGTAACGATCATCTTTCGTAATCACCCATGCGCAGTCAAGTGCGCCCATGACTCCGACAGATCCAGAAAGCTCGTTGAACACATCTGAAGGATCTCGCATCTTCCTTGTGTGGTGAATCAACATCAGCCCTATGTTGTGCTTGTCCGCAATCTGCTTAAGTACCTTGAAATCATCATAATCCCTGTCATATCCTGTCTGGTTCTTCTTCGCAGGTTGTCGAATCATCTGAAACACATCCACAATAATCAGCTTAATGTCCGGATGCTCCTGCAACTGATATTCTATCTGTTTTTCAAACCCGTCACCGATCCGCCCGGGCTCGTCTGTTCCTGTGATGATATGTAAATTATCCGGCTTCTCTCCAAACGGTCCTATAATCTGGTTAAGTCTGCTTTTGGGTCTACGCTTCGTACTCTCAAGATCAAGGTATAGACACGCATGCTTGTGACAATTAAAATCAAGAAACTTTCCCCCGTTGCAGATCGCCACGCACAGCCCTAACGCCATATAACTTTTATAGTATTTGCTCGGAGCTCCGATCATGGACAGTCCGACAGGAAGGATCTTTTCAACAATCCATTCTATTGCCGGAATATCCATCTTGTCGAGCTCAGCTGCGGTAACTGCTCTGATGGGCTTAAATTCTTTCTTCGGGACAACCTTCCCATTCTTTGTGTCTGTCAAGCCTCTGCGATCAAGTTCTCCAAGTACGTCAGCAATTCGCTGTTGCTCATCTTTTTTAGATCTTCCCGTGACTCCCTCACCGCCTTTCTCTTCATATTCTCAAATTCGTTTTCGCACTGCCCTCTGTACCAGTGCGCCACGCTCTTCATCTGCGTATCATACTCCTGCTGCCATTCTGATCTGACTGCCTTGTAATACTCCCGCGCCCTGCTGCATCCGAGAATTTCAAGCCGTGTGAGCGCATCCTCTGCGAATCCCGGAGTTGTAATGTCATAGCAAAGGATTTTCTTGAACGTGCTCTTGTAGAGCTTCACATCAGGTCTCAGGGAGCGCGTGAGCTGTTCTCTGTCTGTCTGCTGATCCGGTGCCCTAGGCTCTCCCTTAAAGAGCCCGTCCAGCTCCCCGGACTGCTCCGCTGCGTCCATCTCCGCGCAGATCTGAACAAAAACATCGTCAGGCACTCTCATCCGCTGTCACCCCAAAGAAACGCTCTTTCACGTAAGCCGCCGGAACCTTGCCTCTGACAGTCAGGAATCCCTTTTCCTGCAGCTCTGCATTCATAATCCTGATATACTGGTATGCCTTGCTCTCAGACACGCCCAGGAGCTCCTGCAGATCCTTCGCACCGTATACCTGTTTTACCACTTCCGCACACCTTCCTTTCTGTTGCGACGTCGCAACACTTTCATTCACCGATCACAGCCCGCCAGCCTGTCAGTCTTCCAATAAAGTTTCAAGGGGCACCTGCAGAGCCTCCGCAATCTTAACGGCCGACCTGCTCGAGCAGCTACGCCCGTTTTGGATACCGCTGATCGTTGACCTAGACACGCCGGACAACTCCACGAGCTTAAGTTGCGTAATGTCTTGGCGCGCCATTTCCGTGATGAGCTTTACCCTGTCGATTCTCAATATTTCCACCTCCTATCCCTGATAAGTCATTTGATTGATTACTGCCTTATAATAAATCATATGACTTATCATGTCAAGCATTTTTAAGGCTTATGATTGAATTTTTTGGTTTTATATGTTATTCTGTTCCATATTGAAAGGAGAGTGGGACAATGAATTTTTCAGATAGACTAAGGGAAGCCAGAAAAAGATCTGGGCTGACACAAATGCAAATAGCAGAGAAATTAGGTATAACTGCTCAGAGTTATTCACAATATGAAACAGGAAAGCGACGGCCCAAAGCGGAAACGCGAAAACGAATTGCCGACGCCCTGGGCGTTCTTCCCGGCGACCTTCTTCAAGACGGCCTTTACCCAACATCACAGGAGATAGACGCCATGAAACGGGGGGCCGCGTCTGTTACCGATGAGCGGAGACTTGAGATAGAGGAAAAGCGCCTGTCAAATTTGATAGATCGCAAGAAGAAAATGTTAAACATCTCAGGAAAGCAAAGAGCCGCTGACTACATGGACGACCTGACCAAGATCCCCGAGTACCGCAAAGACGCCGAATAGATAAACTGCCGTTCTGGCAGTTTTAAGAAAGAGACCTGTATCATTCACCGATCACAGCCCGCCAGCAGAGAAAGGAGAATGATAACATGGGAACTTACAAAGATGAAAAGACAGGAACATGGTTTGTAAAGTGCTACTATACCGACTACACCGGCACCAGAAAGCAGAAGATGAAGCGCGGATTCTGCCGCCAGAAGGACGCGAAGGAATGGGAGCGGGATTTCCTGCTCAAGCAGGCGGCACAGCCCTCTATGCCATTCCGCACCCTTGCGGATCTGTATCTGGAGGATAAGAGAGCCCACACAAAACTGATCACTTACGAAACAAAGAAGAACCGTATTGACAAGTGGATTCTGCCGTTCTTCTCTGACAAACCTGTTGACGCGATCACAGCGGCAGATATAAGGAAATGGCAGGCAGACCTAAAAGAGTCCAAGAATGCCAACGATAAGCCTCTCTCACCGGGATATATGCAGAACCTTGTGACAGAGCTGTCCAGTGTATTCAATTTTGCAGTGCGGATTTACGGTCTGACGGTGAACCCCTGCCAGATTGCAGGGAATTCCGTAGGGAAGAAGCAGAAGAGCCTGACCTTCTGGACAAAGGAAGAATTTGACCGGTTTATCGCCACGTTTGATAAGCAGGATCCATATTATACCGCGTTCCTGATCCTGTACTACTGTGGGCTGAGAATCGGAGAGCTTGAGGCTCTCACCGTTGGAGATATTGACCAGGCAGCCGGAACCCTGACGGTAAACAAGACCTACCACCTGATCAACGGGAAGGGAATCATCACGCCGCCAAAGACCGAGAAAGCCAACCGGACGATCACGCTGCCGCCGTTCCTTTTGGAGTGCATCAAGAGGCATATTGCCCGTCTGTACGCCGCTGACAGCTCCACACGGCTGTTTCTGGCATCACACTCGACTTATGCCCGGCAGATGGAACTGCACACAGCAAAGGCGGGAGTACGCCGGATCAGGCTTCACGATCTCCGGCACTCTCACGCCTCTTTACTGATCGAGCTGGGTTTCTCTGCCCTTCTGGTATCGGAACGGCTCGGCCATGAGAATGTATCGACTACATTAAACATTTATTCTCACCTTTTTCCGTCCAAACAGTCGGAAGTTGCAGAGCGTCTGGAAAAGCTCTGTAAAAAAGATTGTTATTAAAATAGTATCATTTCAGTATCAAAGAAAGCCGTAAACGCTCTATTTTCAACGCTTACGGCTTTTTCTAAGCAGATGACGGGAATCGAACCCGCCTCCCCAGCTTGGGAAGCTGGTATTCTACCGATGAACTACATCTGCATCTGGCACGTTTAAAATTATACCGCTGTTTCGCCTAAAATGCAAGCACTTTTTATACGATCTGCCAGTCGATCGGTTCGATCCCATGGCTTTCGAGAAATTCGTTCGTCCTGCTGAAAGGCCTGCTGCCGAAAAAGCCTCTGAAAGCGGACAACGGGCTCGGATGCGGCGCTGTGAGTATCAGGTGCTCAGGATTAGTCAGCATCGCCTTTTTCCTCTGTGCCGGACTGCCCCACAGGATAAACACGATCGGGCGATTCTGTCCGTTCAGCGCCATGATGGCTGCATCCGTGAACTCTTCCCAGCCGATCTCGCGATGAGAGTTCGCCTGATGCGCACGCACTGTAAGAACCGTATTCAGCATAAGAACACCCTGCTGCGCCCATTTTATAAGACATCCGTGACCGGGAATCGTACAGCCAATATCGTCGTGGAGTTCCTGATAAATATTGACAAGAGACGGCGGTATCTCCACACCTTTTTTTACAGAGAAACACAGGCCGTGCGCCTGTCCGTTGTTATGATACGGATCCTGCCCGAGTATCACGACTTTCACATCTTTCAGAGGCGTCAGATGAAATGCATTGAAGATATCCTCCGCCGGGGGAAAGATCAGCCTCGTCCTGTACTCTTCGTTTACCGTGTTAAACAGTTTCTTATAGTATGGTTTTGCGAATTCTCCCTTTAACGCTTCATACCAGTCTCCGTTCAGCCCTGCCATAGTATCTCTCCTTTTTTCACCCCATGAAGTATATCACAGTCTTACAGGCACGCCCCCGGCCTGCAGATACTCTTTCACCTGTCGTATCTCCAGTTCTTTATAATGGAACAGGGACGCATCCAGAGCCGCATCCGCTTTCCCGTCGGTCAGCGCTTCTTTAAAGTGTTCTAGTGTTCCGGCTCCGCCGGAAGCAATAACCGGGATGGACACATGCTCTGCAATCGTGCGTGTCAGCTCCAGGTCATATCCTGCTTTCGTCCCGTCGCAGTCCATGCTGGTAAGCAGTATCTCTCCGGCGCCGAGCTTCTCAACTCTCATCGCCCACTCCACCGCGTCGATCCCGACGTCTACACGCCCGCCGTTTTTATAAATATTCCAGCCTGTGCCGTCCGCTCTCCTCTTTGCATCAATCGCAACAACCACGCACTGACTCCCGAACTTGTCGGCCGCATCACTGATAAGGGACGGTGTATTGATAGCGGAAGAATTGACAGATATCTTGTCGGCGCCCTCGCGGAGGATCGCCCGGAAATCATCTACTGTCCGTATGCCTCCGCCTACAGTAAACGGGATGAACACACACTCCGCAACCCTGCGGACCATATCAATGACTGTCCTGCGCTCATCTGACGAGGCAGTGATATCGAGAAAGACAAGTTCATCCGCCCCTGCTCTGTCATAAGCATCCGCAATCTCCACCGGATCTCCGGCATCTTTCAGACCGACAAAATTAACACCTTTTACCACCCGTCCGTCATTTACATCCAGACAGGGGATGATCCTCTTCGTAAACATAGTATCTTCCTCCCGCATTTACAGTTCTGTGAAATTCTTCAAGATGCGGATACCCACATCGCTGCTCTTCTCCGGGTGGAACTGGCAGGCAAACACATTGTCTTTTTCCACAGACGCGTGGATATGCGTGCAGTATTCCGCCGATGCCCTGACGATATTCTCGTCCTCTGCTCTCAGATAATAAGAATGTACAAAATACACATACGCATTCTCCGGTATCCCCCGGAACAGCCGCCCGTCGTTTTCCAGATGGAGGGAATTCCATCCCATGTGAGGGATCTTCATCCCCGGTTTTTCGGGAATTCGCAGGATCTCTCCCTTAAGGATTCCAAGCCCTTCCACCCCGGGCGACTCAGCACTTCTCTCAAAGAGGAGCTGAAGCCCCAGACAGATTCCGAGAAACGGCGTGCCTTTATCTGTCACTTCATGGATCACACCCTCAAGTCCGCGCTCTCTGATCGTCGTCATGGCGTCTCCGAACGCGCCCACTCCCGGAAGGATCACTTTATCCGCAGACAGGATCCTCTCTTTGTCTCCTGTCACCACAACTTCTTCTCCCAGGCGGAGCAGGGCTTTCTCTACACTTTTTATATTTCCGGCGTCATAATCGATGATTGCTATCATTTCTTTTTCTCCTTCGCTCTTATGTACAAAAATGGAGTCCGTCCACTAGCCCCGTTTCCCTACACCGGTCCTCACGACAGGAACCGGATCCCCGTCAACAGCATCCAGATCGTTGACGTATTTTCTCGTCTCTTTTACGATGACCGGAGAGAGCAGAAGTACCGCGATAAGGTTCGGGATAGCCATCAGTGCGTTCAGGATATCCGCGATCAGCCATACTAGATCAAGGGCGAGCACAGGCGCGACCAGAGCCACTACAATGTAGAGCACTCTGTATGGAATCAGTCCCCACTTGCCTGAGAAGTATTCTACACAGCGCTCTCCGTAATACGCCCACCCGAGAGTCGTTGAATACGCGAACGTGATGATCCCGACAACAAGGATGAACGGTCCCAGGTATGGGATCTGAGAGAATGCCATCGTTGTAAGCTGTCCTCCGTCTGATATGGCGCCTGATCCGAGTTCCGGGTTCTTCATCATTGTTGATACGAGAACAAGGCCGGTCATCAGGCAGACAACGACTGTATCCCAGAACGTGCCTGTAGAAGATACGAGAGCCTGACGTACGGGATTCTTCGTTCTTGCAGCGGCCGCCGCGATCGGTGCGGAACCCATACCGGACTCATTTGAGAAAAGCCCCCTGGCCACTCCGTACTGGATCGCATAGCGCAGTCCGCCGCCCACAAGGCCACCTGCTACCGCGCCTTTGTCCGCAAATGCGAGCCGGCAGATCGTGGTGATAGCCGGGATGACATACTCATGATTGAGTCCGAGGATGATAATACAGCCCAGCACATAAAAGACTGCCATAAACGGCACCAGTTTCTCACATACACTGGCAATACTCTTTATGCCCCCAAAGATGACAAAAGCCGTCAGGACCGCAACGACCACTCCTACGATCCAGGGATCGATCCCCAAGTTCGCGTTGCAGACTTCGGCAATCGCATTTACCTGAGTCGCACAGCCGATGCCAAATGACGCGAATCCCGCAAAGACCGCAAAGATCATGCCAAGCCATTTCATGTTCAGTCCACGTTCGAGAGCGTACATTGCTCCGCCCTGCATACGCCCGTCGGACGTCTTGACGCGATATTTCACTGCGATCAGTGATTCGGCATATTTCGTGGCAATCCCGAATACTCCTGTGAGCCAGCACCAGAGCACAGCTCCGGGACCGCCCAGCGCAATCGCTGTTCCGACGCCGATGATGTTGCCGGTTCCGATCGTGGAAGCCAGAGCTGTCGCCAGGGCACCAAACTGACTGACCTCACCATCAGCTCCCTCTTCCTTTGAAACCGAGAGAGGGATCCCCTTTGTGATCGTCTTTCTCTGAATGAAGCCTGTTCTCAGCGTAAGGAAAATGTGTGTCCCGAGCAGGAGCGCGATCATTCCCCATCCCCATACAAAGTCGTCTGCCGACTGCACGGCGCTGTAGATCCTGTCATACATTGCCAGTCCCTCCTTTAAATTACCTCTTTGCCATCATAGAACTTCTGTTTATATATCCGCATCACAAAAACCGTCCATAACAGATACAAGGCATACTCATGCCGCTTCTAAGAGCCGGCATGCCGTATGCCTTTAGCAATTTCTATAACATAGAGCATTTTAACGCATTTTCGCTTTAATGTAAAGAAGTATTTTCCGTTTTTGCATCGAGTTCAAACCAGAATTCCACTCCGTTGTCAAAATTGCGCACCCCGTATTTCTGCCGGAAAGACTCCATAATAGCCTTGACGATCGATAACCCGATCCCATTCCCCCCATATTCTCTTGTATGCGCTTTGTCTACTTTATAGAACTTATCCCATAATTTCGGGATATCTTCCTCCGGGATGGGATTCCCGCTGTTAAATACACTGATGCGCGCGATATCGCTTTCCTGTCTGATGCGTATCTCGATCCGTTTTTCATTTGCAACATGATGTATGGCATTGGTAAGATAGTTTCTCACCACCTGCTCTGTTTTAAATTCATCTGCCCAGACATAGAGTTTTTCATCGGCGATAAAATCCAGAGACGCCTCCGCCTGCTGGATGAGTATC
The DNA here is from genome assembly GCA_944375765.1 of uncultured Mediterraneibacter sp. Taxonomy (GTDB): domain Bacteria; phylum Bacillota; class Clostridia; order Lachnospirales; family Lachnospiraceae; genus Mediterraneibacter. Next base: position 12,346 of record CALWAR010000123.1, read on the forward strand.
TCGCAGCTTGCGATCACGCCGCGAACCAGACCGACGATATCAAACCGCTCAAACTGCACTCCATCATCGCCGAACTCCAACTGGTTCAGTGTCAGCAGGTTCTTCACCATCCGGTTCATTTTGTCCGCTTCGTCCGTAATAACATCGCAGTAGAATTCCCTGCTCTCAGGATCGTCATTCACTCCTTCTTTCAGCCCCTCCGCGTATCCCTGGATCAGAGCGATCGGCGTCTTCAGTTCGTGGGAGACATTTCCGAGAAATTCATTGCGCATTTCTTCCATCTTTTCTTTTTGTTCGATATCTTTCTGGAGCTGATTGTTGGCCCTTTTCAACTCAGAAATCGTCTTCTCCAACTGTTCGGACATCTTATTAAAATTACACCCGAGTATACCGATCTCATCGCGGCCGCTGCCATTATACCTTGCATCAAAATTGAGATTCGCCATCTCCTGGGACAGCCTGGTAAGCTGCATGAGCGGCTGTGTGATCCTCCGCGAGAACAGCCAGATCAGCAGTCCTCCTAACACGATCCCCACACTTCCCAGATAGATGAGGAACTGGTTGGCCAGAGACGCGCTCTCCCTGATGCTCGCCAGAGGGCTCTGCATGACGAACCAGGAGCCGTCGGAAAAATTCCCCCACATCTTCAGATACTCCACGTTGCTGCCGCTGCCGCTCTGCGTCGCAGATCTGTATACTGTAAAGTTGTCGTTCTGTATCAGTATGTCTTCTATATTGATATCCTGTCCGAGAGATTCACTGAGCATCTGTATGAACCTGGGATCCTCCTTGCTCAGGGTGGAAAGCTGCGCTTCCCCTCCGCTGTCTACAACAGCCAGGTCGATGTTCGCCCTCTCGGTCCGTATGAGCAGTCCCCGCGCAACTGAGAAATCCGTCAGCGCGCCCTCCTGCAGCATGCCGTCAATCTCATTGTACGTGCGGATGAGATCTTCTGTCTTATGCGACAGATAATATGTCCCGAGGAATCCGTTATTGATCACGAGTACTGCGCCGAGGACAAAAACAAGGAGAGCGATGAATATCGCTGTGATCTGTCTTCGTATAGAAAATTTCATAGTGCCTCCATCCCGCCGCCTGCGGCGGCACAAATGTTACGCCGGATCATCTTTCGTTGTGGTTCTCTTTTTAGTCCACCTCGAATTTGTATCCCATTCCCCAGATCGTCCGTATATATTCTCCTTTGTCTCCCAGCTTGCTCCTGAGTTTCTTCACATGGGTGTCGATCGTACGGGCGTCTCCGAAATAGTCATAATTCCACACATTGTTCAGTATCTTTTCCCTGGACAACGCAATGCCCTGGTTCTCCATGAAATATGTGAGAAGTTCAAACTCTTTGTAGCTCAGCTCGATCGGTTCCCCGTCTATTTTTACGATATGGGCCGCTTTGTCCATGACGATGCCGCCTGCCTCTATCACGTCACCGTCCGCGTTGCCCATGGTCCTGCGCAGAATGGCGTTGACTCTGGCAACCAGGATCTTCGGGCTGAAAGGCTTGGATATATATTCGTCCACTCCCAGCTCGAACCCCTGGAGCTCATCCCTCTCCTCGGCCCGCGCTGTGAGCATGATGATAGGCACTTTGGAAGATTCACGTATCTCTCTGCACACCTGCCATCCGTCCATTTTCGGCATCATCACGTCCAGGATAATGAGCGCAATATCCCTGTCCGCGTAAAAAGAGTCCATCGCTTCCATGCCGTCGCCTGCTTCCAGCACTGTGTAGCCCTCCCGCACAAGAAAGTCCTTTACAAGTTTTCTCATCCTGCTCTCGTCATCCACGACCAGTATTTTTATGTTCATGTTCTCCATATCTCTGCTCTCCTTATCTCCTGACTCCCGCGCCCCTATATGCAGCAGGGGACACCTGAAATGCATCCATTTTTATAAATGTAAGTCTAGCAGAGAAATATGTCAATCCTGTGAACGCTATTGTCCTCATATTTTGCTTGCAATCATGTGTCTCTGGTGATAATATTTTGCTGTGCATGTTTCCGACTGACAGGTGCCGCATTGTGCCTGCTTTTTTATTGTCTTTTTCTGTAGAAGAATATATACTGCTGATCCTGTCGCGGTTTTTATATCACATCACGGCGTCTTACGTGCCGTCAGATAAAAAGGAGAAGAAAAATGGGATTATTAGAACTGTTCATACTTGCTGTGGGCCTTTCCATGGACGCTTTTGCCGTCTCTGTCTGTAAGGGGCTTGCTATGCCGAAGATATCTCTGAAAAACGCGGCTGTCGTGGGCGTATGGTTCGGCGGCTTCCAGGCGCTGATGCCTGCCCTCGGATATGTGCTCGGCTATCAGTTCCGGGACAAGATCACCACCATCGACCACTGGATCGCTTTTGTCCTGCTTTGCATTATAGGCGCGAACATGATAAAAGAGGCCTGTTCAAAGGATGAAGAAAATGAGGACGCCCGCCTCGACGTCAGAACTATGTTCCTGCTGGCGGTCGCAACGAGTATCGATGCTCTTGCCGTAGGCATTACTTTTGCGTTTCTGGAAGTACATATCGCCGCAGCGGTATCTTTTATCGGGATAACCACCTTTGTGATATCTTCTGTCGGTGTGAAAATAGGTAATGTGTTCGGAACAAAGTATAAGGCAAAAGCAGAATTTGCCGGCGGAGCCATCCTTATCCTGCTCGGTTTCAAGATCTTGCTGGAGCATCTGGGTATCTTCTGAAACGCCGCAAAAATACGGGAGATGCACAGCAGATAATATGAAAAAGGAGCTTTCACGCTGTTCTGGCAGCCTGAAAGCCCTTTTTTCTCTCATTTTCTCTTATTCAAATTCATACTTTGTAAAGTATTCATGTGCCAGTTCTTCATCTTCACCACTGACGACCAGACGCATGGGCAGTCCTGGTTTTATGGACATGAGTCCCAGGATAGATTTTCCATCGATGCGGAAATTGCGGTTGGCCATATCCGTCACGTCAATATCAGATTTCATTTTCTGGCACATATCACAAAAGTTCATCACCTGACCTGATGTTATGAATTTGATCTTCTTTTCGACCATTTTTCCGACCTCCTGTTTAACACCTTTGGTAGTATAAACTAAATATGATGTTTCAGCAAGCGAAAAATAAAATTTTAACAAAACATATACGGCAGGAAACGCATTGTTTCAGCGCAACCTGCCGTTTTTCAGTGCGGATAACAGGACTTGAACCTGCACGTCGTAGACACCAGATCCTAAATCTGGCGCGTCTGCCAATTCCGCCATATCCGCATATCCTCTGTCTGGATGAGTCAGGCATCCAACACCTGTAAACACACAAAATCAGCGTTTTACGATAATCAGTGACACAAAAATGACACATCATGATTTTATACCACGATTCTGTTAGTGTCAAGACAAGGATACCTCTTAAGTTTCCGCGAACTCAAGAAAGATAGAAGATTCCCCCTCTTGTATTACGTTTAGATATCTTCTATAATTTATATACAGGTTCCGAAACATATCTTGTGATGTACCGAGTACATAAGAAAGGAGATCCCTATGAAACATTATTATTATAGCAACAATACTGATCTGCAGGGGAATCATACAGTACACACCGAAGACTGTGCATTTATCCCGACTGCATCTAATAGGGCTTATATCGGATATTATCACAATTGCTCCAGCGCAGTCAGGGATGCAAGGTTGCAATATCCTTATCAATCTTTTAACGGATGCTATTACTGTTGCCGCGAATGCCATAGACGCTAAACTCAGGAGTCGTCTTAAAGCGTCCCCGGCGCGCTATCGCCTGAGCCACCGGGGAGCGCCGCAAGAATACTTACAGGCGTGACGCAAAAGGCATCAGTCCAGCCATTACTGTCAAATCCCAAAAATAAAAATGCTTCAGCATCCTAAAGTATAATCAGAGTGTAACTAAAAAATCACTGGTATTTACACTTGTTCTTATTGCAACGAAGAAAGTGCCGACCGCTCAAAACCGCATAAATACGGTATTTTAGAAAAAAATAACCGGAGAAAAATCTTCCCCGGAATCTCAAAATATACTGAGCGTGCGGGGATTCGAACCCCGGACAACTTGATTAAAAGTCAAGAGACCAAACACCTGCAAACACCCGATTTTTCGATATTTCGCGAAAACCTATGCCACAAAAATGACACATTATGATTTTATAACACGTTTCTTTTACTGTCAAGAATTAAGAAGATGATACAATATTCCACCCCGGAGTCAACGGCTCCGGGGTATCTTATTACAGGTTTACTTTGCCATCCTTAACGGTCACTTTCACGTTCGCTTTTCCTGTGTAATCGAAATCAACCTTACCGTTGTCGATGTACCAGACTCCGTTTTTATTCTCGGCGATCCCGTCATAGTCGAAGTCGACTTTACCGTCTTTGACATACCACCAGCCGTTTTTGTTCTTGGCGACAGTCGTGGCAAACGTGACCTGGCCTTTGACTACGAGCCACCATGCATACACACCTTTGACAGTCCCCTTGATGATATCGTTCACACCGAAATCTACCTTACCGTCTTTCAGATACCACCAGCCATTGTGATTTTCCGCGAATCCAGTAAAGTCAAAGTTGACTTTGCCCTTTTCGATGCGCCACCAGCCGTTGCTGTTCTTCGCTACGCCTGTGTAGCTGAAATCCACTTTTCCGTCACGGATGTAGAACCACCCGTTTTCATTCTTTTCTACACTGTTGCAGTCGAAGTCTACCTTGCCTTTGACGATCCGCCACCAACCATTGCTGTTCTTCGCAATTCCGGTATAGCTAAAATCGACTTTGCCGTTCTTCACGTAGAACCAGCCATTTTTATTCTTGGCGACCGTGGTGACGTTCGTTGCGACCTTTCCGTTTTTATAGTAATACCAGTTCCCGTCTGAAGCCTTGGTGTCGGAAAGTCCGTTTTTTGTACTGCCTGATGTTGCTGCCGTTGCATTTGCGATCTCCGAAAACGGGAAATTCTTTCCCGGACAGGACGTAGCATACACATCGCTGTGCTTCTGGACTTTGCTGATCCCGTATTTCTTTTTCAGATATGCAACAAGCTCTTTTCCTGCGTTCTTCTGAGTTGTAGACATTGATTCCGTCTGGAAGTCTCCCTCGAAGCAGATCCCAATGCTGTCTGAATTGCTCCCGGAGGCATGTGCCCCGACTGTCTTCTCCGGACGTCCGCGCTCAATCGTGCCGTTTTTCCGTACAACGAAGTGGTAACCGATTCCAGACCAGCCATTGTTCTTATGCCACTGGTGGAT
>CALWAR010000124.1 GCA_944375765.1 uncultured Mediterraneibacter sp.
CTCTATGACAGACTACTACGCCAAAAGGCGAGTTACTTGTTAAGTTGATTGAACCGCCGCTTGCGGAACCGCATGAGCGGTGGTGTGAGAGGTCGGGGGATTGGCTAAATCCCCCTCCTACTCGATTGCCCAAAAGGAGGTGCTTTTCATTTGGAAGTCAAGATAAATAAAGAAATTCCGTCCCCACTTCGGCACGGAAACATTGAGCTGGATGTGTATCTCACGGGCAGCTCCCTTTGCCCTGATCGGCTTTGTCAAATCTCCCGATAATCTTTATTACGAAGTCCTGAAAGAAACCATCCAAGACCACGAAAGGGAAGCTGTCTGCTCTATGGGACAGAGAGAGAAACAAGTGTCCGGTACAAAGACTTGTAAACATATTCATTCAATTCTCGCTGACAGCAGGAAGTATGGAAACTGGTATGAGAGTTTCCGGGCGGTATACGTATAGGACTTGCAGCGCTATTTGAACATGTGGAAAATAACTGCATGGATAATGTGGACTGCCGTGAGGACGCATACGGATACAGCGAGTACAATATGTATCTTCCGCCAGAGAGTCTGCTTTATTTTCTTTCTGAAAATAGTTAGACATGTCAGGATCAGAAGCATCATCCACGCAAGTTTTCCGCTTATCATGGCAGGACCGCCGCCGGAAAGAACTCCGTGAGCCAGCCCTGTGATGAGCAGGACGATGCCATAGGCGGCGTGGAATCCGGCGACAGTCCTGATCCAGGGGTTTTTCTGCGCCAGCGCTGTGCGTTTCAGAGGAGCAAGCATACAAAGGATCAATAAAAGTACAGATATAAATGCAAGGGATTTTTCTAAAATATTCAAAGCAATATCCTCCAGTTTGATTTGACTATCGAAAGTTTTATTGAACTAACTTACTGGATTATATCAGAAAGCAAGTATATTTGTAAAGAAGATATATATTGTGTAAAGAAATTGTGAAAATTTTGTTATTTTCTTAACCCCTATTGCCAGTAGAAATACAGTTACGATATATTAGTCATAATCAATCAGAAGCATTACAGGAGGATAAGGGTTTATGAGTGGATTTTTTTCAGGTTCCAGCAGTAGGCGGCGCTATCCGAACCCTCATATGGGAGGAAAACATTACAGAAAAAGAGGACTGTTCGGCATGCTCTCCGGCCTTGGCAGTTTTTCCGGTTCTGGCAGTTACAGCGGATTTGGCGGTTATCCATACCAGGGGTATCCGAACCAGGGCTATCCAAACCAGGGGTATCCGAATCAGGGCTATCCAAACCAGGGGTATCCGAATCAGGGCTACCCAAACCAGGGGTATCCGAACCAGGGCTACCCAAACCAGGGGTATCCAAACCAGGGGTATCCGAATCAGGGAAGCCCGAACCAGGGGTATCCAAATCAGGGGAATCCCGGACCTGCACAGCCGGATCCGGCAGGTGGACAGAGTGTATTCCAGCCGAATACACCGGCAGTTTCCGATCAGCCGGTATGCCCGAAATGCGGCGCTTCTGTTCCGGCAGGATCTAAGTTCTGCCTGTCCTGTGGAGAGAAGATGGCGTCTAACGCAGCATCCTGTCCCAACTGCGGCAGACCGCTCCCGCCGGGAGCAAAATTCTGTTCTGAATGCGGAAGTCCGGTGCAGGGATGAAACCGCACAAAAACGGAAAAAAGATAGGAGATTACACCGTAGCGTCCTGTATTGGAAAGGGGCGCTACGGTGTCTGCTTTCTTGCGCGTGATCCCAACGGGACAGAGGTTGTGCTGAAACGCTTCCGGCCACGCATGTGGGAAAAAAATAAAAACGCAAATCATTATGAGGCTGTTATCCTGTCCGGCCTCAGGCATCCGGCTGTGCCTGAACTGCTCGGCGTAGTCAACGCCCGGCAGGGCTACTATTTTGTCCTCGAGTACAAGGACGGACTGACTCTGGAACAGTGGCTGTTCCGGAAAAAGAAGATATTTGCTCCCGGGGAAATATACCGGATCGGATCGCAGATGTTTGAAGTGATGGAATATCTTCACAGCCGCAACGTAGTGCATGGGGATATCAGCGCTGCGAATATAACAGACAATGGTAAGAGGATCGCCCTGCTGGATTTCGGACTCGCCCGGTATGCGGACGGCGTAAACATCCGGTTCAGCCTGGACTATGCGCGCACGGCAAATGTGCTTTTGTATCTGCTCTATTCGGGATACGAGGGAAAAGGGGACAGACCGTGGCATGAGGAACTGCCGCTTTTAAGGGAGCAGAAAGAGTTTTTGGAAAAACTGCTGGAGCCGGAGGAGCAATTTAAAGATACAGGGGAAGTCAGACAGATGTTTGAAAAGGCGTTTCGCGAAGTCTGAACAGCTTTCTCAGGGGCAAATACGATAAGATGGTTAATATTTCCTCTTGAGGCGCGAACTTATGTTCGATATAATAGCGCTGAAAAGGGGAGTGAAAATGAATCCGAAAAAAAACAGAAAGGTTATCTTCCATATCGACGTAAACTCTGCTTTCCTGAGCTGGGAGGCGGTTTACCGTCTTTATCATCTGGGCGGCCACACGGACTTGCGCGGCCAGGTCTCGGCAGTGGGCGGCGATATGGCGATGCGGCATGGCATTATCCTGGCAAAGTCCATCCCGGCAAAGCGATACTGCATCAGGACAGGGGAGACGATCCTGGAAGCAAGACAGAAATGCCCTGATCTTATACTGGTGCCTCCTAATTATGGACTTTATGAGAGGTGCTCGAGCGCATTTATGAAAATCCTGCGGCAGTATTCTCCGAGCGTGGAGCAGTACTCCATAGACGAGGCGTTCATGGATATGACAGGCACGGAGAAGCTGTGGGGAGAGCCTGTCAGCGCAGCGGAAAGAATCCGCCGGCATATCCGGGATGAACTTGGGTTTACGGTCAATATCGGGGTGTCAGAGAATAAGCTTCTGGCGAAGATGGCCTCAGATTTTGAAAAGCCGGATAAAGTGCACACTCTGTGGCATAATGAGATAGAAGAGAAGATGTGGCCGCTGCCGGCAGAAAGTCTTTTCTTCGTGGGCAGAGCGACGGCTAAAAAGCTGGAAAAGCTGGGGATACGCACGATAGGAGAGCTGGCACATGCCGATCTGGATCTGTTGAAAGCGCATATGAAAAAGCACGGCGAGGTGGTATGGCAGTTTGCCAACGGGATGGATGTATCAGTCGTCCGGGCACAGCCGCCTGCCAATAAAGGTTACGGCAACTCAACGACCATTGCCTTTGACGTTACTGATGCCTCCACGGCGAAGCTGGTGCTGCTCGCTCTGGCCGAGACCGTGGGGACGAGGCTGAGAAAAGCAGGAGTCCGTGCTGAAGTGATCGGCATAGGGATCAAGGACTGTGAGTTTCAATATGCCGGGCGTCAGATGACGCTTGTTAATGCCACAAACATCACGACAGAACTCCATCAGTGTGCCTGCCGGCTGTTCGGGCAGCTCTGGGACGGAACGCCGATCCGGCATCTGGGACTTCATGCGGGCAGAGTGAGGGACGGGATCGATATGCGCCAGATCGACATGTTTGACGACACGGATTATGAGAAGCTGGAGAGGAGAGATGCGGCTATTGACCGCATCCGGGGACGGTATGGTATCGACTCCGTTAAACGGGCGTCTTTTCTCCACAGTCCCGTCGACCATATGAGCGGCGGGATCTCACGGGAGAAACGATCCGTTGATTATGGGAAAGTCGGCATTGACTGAGAAGCGCCTGGCAATGCGGCAGAAGAGCCTCCGAAAAACAGCGGCGGGATCGTCCGACAAAGCGACAGAGAGGTGATATGGCATGAACATGGGGATCGGAACAAATGCGCAGCATCCGGACGAGGGAAAGCTTACAAGAGAGCAGAGCGAGGTCGCCTGCGGCGTATGGTTTACAAGTACGGGAAATACTTTGCCGAAGATGATAAAATATAAAGACGAAGAAGGGATGATCCGCCGTATCGACAGGATCCGGGTACTGAGCAGGGAAAAGAAATATTACTGTGGGATCCCGCTGCAGGAATACCGGTGCAGCACAGTATATGAGGACAGGGAATATCTGTTCCGGCTGTACTATTATATGGATACATGCTGCTGGAAATTAAGCTGGGAGACGTGAAAAGATGTGTGGAAGATACTATGTGGATGACGAAACGGTACGGGAGATCGAACGCAGGACGGGAGTGTCTGTATCCCAATTGTGGAAAGAACTCCGGGGAGAGAGACGGGACATATATCCTTCCCAGAGTGCGGTCGTACTCCGGGCGGAGAAAGATCATCTCGGTGCAGAGAAAATGAGATGGGGATTTCCGGGACTTCAGGGGCGCGGGCTTCTGATCAACGCCAGGGCCGAGAGCGCTCTGCAGAAGAAGACCTATCGGGACAGCGTGCTGAACAGGCGATGCGTGATCCCGGCAAAAGGATTCTATGAGTGGAACGGTGCGAAAGAAAAGTTCGCTTTCGAGAGTTCCGAGGCTCCGGTGCTTTTTCTGGCAGGTTGTTTTAACAGGTTTGAGAGTGACAAGGACAAGCCCGCGGTCCGGCTGCACGGAACAGGCGGAGTACATGATGAGGAGAGGTTCGTCATCCTGACGACCGAAGCCGGAGGCAGGGCGGCACAGGTGCATGAGAGGATGCCTCTTCTTCTCCGGACAGATGAGATCAGAGCGTGGCTCTTAGACGGAGAAGAGACAGAGCGTCTCCTGCACAGAGGGCCGGAAATCGAGCTGGAATGCAAGACGGATTATGAGCAGCTCAGTCTGTTCTGATCCGGTGAGTCTGGAGGAGAAATCGGAGACTTGACATCAGGATTCCCCTGTGCTAATCTTTTTACAGATTAAAAGATCCTGATGATCGATAAAAGCGATGACGAAGAGAGTAATCTGCCAGAAGTCTTACAGAGAAATCCCGGAGAGCGGCTAAGGTACAGACCGGCCGCCCGCGCTGAGAGGGATAGATGGAAAGCAGACGAACATGGCTTCCGAGCAGCGCACCAAACTATGAACATGCAGAAGTGCATCGCACGTAAGCGCCTGAAATACAGGCGCTAAGTGCTCATAGCGAGCCGCCTTGTAGATTCGAGAGAACCTCATCAACTGCGGCGACATGCATCGCACGTAAGCGCCCAGAATACAGGCGCTAAGTGCTCATAGCGAGATTGCGATGGGGCCGCCCATTACAGCGGAGGAGTGCTGACAGGCACTTGCTGAGGTCTTATCCCGCGAGGGAGGGACGAAGAGAAGTGGTAACACGGTTTCATACCCGTCTTCTTGTTTTTGAGAGAGAACAGGAGGGCGGTTTTTATTTTGGAAAAATCCAAAGGAATTTCCCATAAGGAGGTTATTATGTCAGAGAATCAGAAACCAAAGTATTACATTACTACGGCGATCGCCTACACATCAGGCAAGCCGCACATCGGGAATACGTATGAGATCATCCTTGCGGATGCGATCGCGCGTTACAAGAGAAGCAGGGGATACGATGTATTCTTCCAGACCGGTACGGACGAGCACGGCCAGAAGATCGAACTGAAAGCAAATGAGACGGGAATCACCCCGAAAGAGTTCGTGGACAATGTATCCACGGAGATCAAGAGGATATGGGATCTGATGGATACGTCTTATGACAGGTTCATACGCACGACGGACGCAGATCATGAGAAACAGGTACAGAAGATATTTAAGAAGCTGTACGATCAGGGAGATATTTATAAAGGGCATTATGAAGGGATGTACTGTACGCCCTGCGAGTCTTTCTTTACGGAGTCGCAGCTTGTAGACGGGAAATGTCCGGACTGTGGACGTGAAGTGCAGCCGGCGAAAGAAGAAGCGTATTTCTTCAAGATGAGCAAATATGCGGATCGTCTGATCGGGCATATCAATACACACCCGGAGTTTATCCAGCCTGTTTCCAGAAAGAACGAAATGATGAACAACTTTCTTCTTCCGGGACTGCAGGATCTGTGCGTGTCCAGGACATCGTTCAAATGGGGGGTTCCGGTAGATTTCGACGACAGGCATGTGATCTATGTGTGGCTGGACGCTCTTACTAACTATATCACTGGTATCGGATATGACGCAGGCGGCAACAGTACGGAGCAGTTTGAAAAACTGTGGCCGGCAGATTTGCATCTGATCGGAAAGGATATCATCCGTTTCCATACGATCTACTGGCCGATCTTCCTGATGGCTTTAGACCTGCCTCTTCCAAAGCAGGTATTCGGTCATCCGTGGCTTCTGCAGGGCGACGGCAAGATGAGCAAGTCCAGAGGAAATGTGCTCTACGCCGACGAGCTGGTTGATTTCTTCGGCGTAGATGCGGTGCGCTATTTCGTGCTCCACGAGATGCCGTTTGAGAATGACGGCGTGATTACATGGGAGCTCATGGTAGAACGGCTGAATTCTGATCTGGCGAATACACTTGGGAATCTCGTAAACCGGACGGTGTCCATGACAAATAAATATTTTGGCGGGACAGCGACAGACAAGGGCGCCGCAGAGGATGTAGATGCGGATCTCAAGGCTGTCATTGAAAACGCGCCGAAAGCGGTTGAAGAAAAGATGGACGGCTTAAGAGTCGCAGATGCGATCACGGAGATTTTTAATCTGTTTAAACGCTGCAACAAATATATTGACGAGACGATGCCGTGGGCGCTTGCGAAAGATGAAGCGAAGAAAGACCGTCTGGCAACCGTGCTGTGGAATCTGATCCAGGGAATTTCCGCAGGTGCAGAGCTTCTGGAATCTTTTATGCCGTCAACGAGCAGGAAGATCCTCGAGCAGCTCGGCGGCGGTCATGTGACAGATAAGCCGGAGATTCTGTTCCAGAGGCTTGACCCTGAGGAAGTCATGAAGAAAGTGGAAGAACTTCATCCACCTAAAGAAGAGGATGAAGACAGCGATGCAAAAGGGGAGGCCGTCACCGATATCGAGCCGAAAGAGGAGATCACATTTGACCAGTTCGGGACAATGCAGTTCCAGGTGGGAGAGATCATCGCGTGCGAGGAAGTGAAGAAGTCAAGAAAGCTCCTCTGCTCTCAGGTGAAGATCGGAAGCCAGGTAAAACAGATCGTATCAGGCATCAAGGCTTACTATACACCGGAAGAGATGGTGGGTAAGAAAGTTATGGTGCTTGTCAACCTGAAACCTGCTAAGCTGGCAGGAGTGCTTTCTGAGGGTATGCTCCTTTGCGCTGAGGATGCGGACGGAAATCTGTCGCTCATGACGCCGGAGAAAGACATGCCGGCCGGGGCAAAGATCTGCTGATGATCCGTCAGAATACTGCCCGGACCAAAATGAGACAGGGCGAATCTCGATTGGGGACGTAGTGAAATATTTTACTACGTCCCCAATCGAAGTTTACCCTGTCCCTAATTCATGCAGAAGTCGTGTATTTGCCTCCGGCATCATGATACAGAACCGGATGAATTCACCGTTCAGGCACTGGAACGACGAGCAGTCCCGTATCATAAGCCCTGCCTTGATACACCGTTCAAACACATCATAAGACGTGACGCCATCTCTTATTATCTTTACAAGCAGGAAATTGGCGTATGGTTCGTAAGTTTTGTAATCCGGCATCTGTGACACCGCCCGATACATCCGTTCACGCTCCGACAGGATCAGCTCTCTTGTCCGGCTGATATATTCCTGGTCTTTGAACATCTCTTCCCCGGCAAATGCGCCGATACTGTTTAACGACCATGGGATCTGTTTTTCTTTCATCTTCCTGAGGAATCCGGTATTGCCGGTGATTCCGTATCCGAACCGCATGCCCGGCGCTGCGAAGAATTTGGAGACGCCCCGCAGCACCATCAGATCGGGATACTTCCGGGTAAATGGAACTGCCGTCACTTTGCTGATATCCGGCGCGAATTCCACATAAGTCTCATCGATCATGACGAAGATATTGTTTTCGGAGCAGAACGCGAGGAGCCGCTCCATATCTTCCCTCAGGATTGCGGAAGAAGTCGGATTATTCGGATTACAGAGGATGAGAAGATCATAACCGTCTTTCAGCGCACGGCAGAGATCGTCCACATCCAGATGAAAATTATCTTCTTCTCTCAGATGGTAGTACTCCTGTGAGCTTCCTGAGAAAGACAGCTCTCTGGAATATTCGGAGTAAGTCGGACCGAGGATGAGCGTATGTTTTGGCGTGAGCGTCTCGATCAGCAGGGAGATCAGCTCGCTGGAACCGTTGCCGGGCAGGATGTACTCTGCCGGGACAGAGCAGTATGCGGAAATCGTATTTCGCAGTGAAGTGTACTCCCGGTCCGGGTAGGAGGAGAGCAGGTCCAGATGTCCGGAGATGGCTGCCCTGACATGCTCTGACAAGCCCAGCGGATTGACGTTGGCTCCAAAGTTGGTAATGTCTTCTTTCCTTAAATGATAGTATTCGCAGATCTTTTCAATGTCGCTTCCGTGGAAAACGGGTCTTGTATCCATGGATCATGCTCCTTCCTGTTGTCTTTCCACAATATTAACATATCATGCATGAAAAAAGAAAGCGCTGCCGGAGAATATCCGGAACATACATCTTTCACAGTCGAACTATTGACTTTTAAAAATTTATATACTATATTATTAAAAACTTAACTATTAAGTTTTGAATTACGCCGGAGTTCAACCGGTGATAATGCAGTATAAAGAGGTGAAAAGGTATGAAATGCCAATTTTGTAATAAAGATAAGGTAGACAGGGTATTTTACATAAACTGGATGGGAACGGTCTATCAGGTTCCGGTCTGCTCGGACTGCCTGCAGAAAATGTGGAATCAGGCTGTGGCGGCGGGCAGGACGGAAGAGTTTAAGAACTATACGGGCTGGTGGCCGGGGAAACGCGATCCCAGACATCTGGGAGACAGGGCTTTTCCGGAAAAGGCAGTGCCCGGGCTGGTCAACCGCCGCAGACTGGCGGCGCTCCGTGTGCGCCTGCATGAAGCGGCGGAGATGGAGGACTATGAGGAAGCCGCAAGACTGCGGGACGATATTGCTGTGATAGAGAAAGGGGTGTGTGCGCATGGAAATTAATCTCAGTATATTCAGCCAGCGCGCGATGAAGATTTTTCAGTCAGCGCTCCGCTTTGTTACACATATGGAGCATGGATTTATCGGAAGCGAACATTTTCTGTGGGCGCTGACCTCTGACAGGGGGGAGGCGGGCAGGGCTCTGAGGCGAAGCGGACTGGATCAGAAGCTTATAGAAGAGTACCTGCATCAGTACGACTTTGACGCAAAGGCAGGAGGAAGATTTCAGGCCGTGCAGATATCCGATGAGGCGGAGCAGGTTCTGCACATAGCAGAGTGCCGGGCCGCGGCTCAGGGACGGAGTCAGGTTGAGCCGGAGGACATGCTCAGAGCGATCCTGGATGTGGGGGACTGTGCGGCATCACAGCTTATCCTGTCTCTGGATGGGGATCCGGAGGAGATACGCAGAGATCTGTATGGTGGGGCTGCGCATACCGGGCAGACGCCTGCTCTGGCGAGAAACATTTCTCCGGGAGACGCAGTGGCGGACGATACAGTACAGGGAGAGGTCGGACAGGAAGAAGACGCCGCAGGAAAAGCTGCGGAAAGAGAAGCGGCATACAGGAACAACGGGCAGGAAAGATACAGGCAGGAACAGTACGCGCAGGAGGAAGAACAGCCTGACGAGGGAATTCCTGCCCTGGAAAAATTCGGCACGGATATGACAAAGAAAGCACTTGAAAATGCATATGATCCTATGATCGGCCGTGAGGATGTGTTAGAGCGTATGATCCAGGTGCTGTCCAGACGCACGAAGAATAATCCCGTACTCACCGGGGAACCGGGCGTGGGAAAGACGGCTGTGGTAGAAGGGCTGGCACAGCGCATTGCAGACGGAGAGATCCCGTCGAACCTGAGAAATAAGAAGATCATTGCCATGGATCTTGTGGGGATGCTGTCGGGCGCCAGATTCCGCGGAGACTTTGAAGAGCGGATGAAGATGTTCCTGGAAGAAGCGGAAGAGGACGGGAATGTGATACTTTTTATAGACGAGCTGCATATGATCATGGGCGCGGGCGCAGGCGCGAGCGAGACGATGGACGCAGCGAACATCCTGAAACCGATTCTTGCAAGAGGCGCTCTCCAGGTGATCGGCGCGACTACTTTAAAAGAATACCGCCGTCACATTGAGAAAGACGCGGCTTTTGAGAGGCGATTCCAGCCGGTAGCTGTTGAGGAACCTGACAGGGAGGACGCGGTCCGCATACTGATGGGGCTGAAAGAAAAGTACGAGACCTATCATGGTCTTACCATCACGGAAAATGCAGTGCGTGCGGCGGTGAAGCTGTCGTCGCGTTACATACAGGACAGATTCCTGCCGGATAAAGCGGTCGATCTGCTGGATGAAGCCGCATCGCGTATCAAGACGAGAGGACTTACAACGCCGCCCTATCTGGTGGAGCTGGAAAAGGAAGTCAAACGGATCGGCCGGCAGAAAAAGCAGGCGGCCGACTCTCAGGATTATGAGAGGGCCGCAGTCCTGCGTGACAGCCAGAACGCACTGGTTCATAAACTCGCAGGGAAACAGGCGGAGTGGCAGAAGCAGCAATGCGGATGTGTAGATGCAGAGGATATCGCGGAAGTCGTTGCCTCCTGGACCAGGATACCGGTCACGATGCTGACGGAAGATGAGAGTGTGCAGCTTCGTTCCCTGGAGGCGTCTCTGCACAGCCGTGTTATCGGTCAGGAGGATGCGGTGAGCGCTGTCGCAAAGGCGATACGCCGCGGCAGAACAGGTGTTGCAGATCCGGAGCGGCCGATAGGCTCGTTTCTGTTCCTGGGGCCTACCGGAGTGGGGAAAACAGAACTGTGCCGGGCTATGGCTGAAGTTATGTTCCACGATGAGAATGCGATGATCCGGCTTGATATGTCGGAGTACATGGAACAGTATACGGTTTCCAAGCTGATCGGATCTCCGCCGGGATACGTGGGGTATGACGAGGGCGGACAGCTCACCGAGATGGTGCGAAGAAAACCGTACAGCATCCTTCTCTTTGATGAGATTGAAAAAGCTCACCCGGACGTGTGGAACACTCTGCTCCAGATCCTGGACGACGGACGGCTGACAGATGCTCAGGGGCGTACGGTCAGTTTTAAAAACACGATTATCGTTATGACGTCCAACATCGGCGCAAGAGAGATCACGGGAAAAAGCTCACTTGGATTTGCCGGAAGCGGGGAGAATGAAGAGACGCGTCGCGAGGAAAATATCAGAAGCCGCGTCATGGAAGCGGTAAAGACTACATTCCGCCCTGAGTTCATAAACCGTCTGGACGAAGTGATCGTATTCCATCCGCTGAAGCGGGAAGACGTGAGAAAGATCGCAGATCTCCAGATCGCCAGGCTGACGGAGAGGATGAAAGGACAGGGTATCGTCCTGCGTGTGGAAGAGAGCGCTGTGGAACTTCTTGCCGGGAAAGGCTACGATCCTGCATTCGGCGCAAGACCGTTGAAGCGGACGATCCAGTCTATGCTGCAGAATGCAGTGGCCGACCGGATCCTGGAAAGAAAACCGGGAGAACAGGAGGAACTTGCCGCATCTGCGGACGGAGAAGAGATCAAAGTCGAGCGGAAAATGCCGGCTGAGGCGGAAAAGGAATATGCATATTCGTAATCTGTCAGGTAAGATGGAGAAATTCGTTCTATAGATAAGCAAGGGTGAAAAGCCTGAAAACAGAGCTTTTCACCCTTGCTTTTACATTTTCTCGCTGGAAAGCGTCATATACAGATCATCCAGGTCATGCATCAGCCCGAGGAGCTGGCGCATATTCTCCTCGCCAAACCGGACGAGTATCTCGTTCCATATTTCATCAAAACGCTTTTTCGACTGGGCGGCAGCGGCTTTTCCCTCCGGAGTGGCGCTGATGGAGACTTTCCTCCGGTCTTTTGCATCGATCTTACGGGTAATATATTTTTTCTTTTCCAGCGTATTTAATATGTAAGAGATGGCAGGCTTTGAGATGTTGAGTTTCTTCTGTATTTTCGGTACGTCGAGATTCATGCACGGACATTCGCTGCAGCATGTTCCTGCGATACTCTGCAGGATGACCATCTCGTTCATCTGCATATCGCATTCCGAAGAAAGCGACGTTTCCAGCTTACGGAAATGAACTATAGATGCAAAAAACTGTTCTCTCAATTCACTGCTCATGATTAACTCCTTAATTAGTAAATCTTTAATAATTATACATCAGCAGATTTGGTATTTCAAGGAAAATGGAGATGATTATCAACTTCGGTTTAGGATCTGTGGTTCTCATGAGCGACAGCACATAGAAGTAAATGAAAAAAAATCTCATTTAAGAGACGATTTTGAGAATTATTATTGACAAGATGGGTGAAATCATGGTATATCAAAATATACTGTCTGGTTAGTTTTTGCTAACTTTTTAGAAAGGAATGGATCGTCATGAAAAAACAGAAAAAGAATCCCTTTCGGATCGTGTGGCTGATATTTGGTTTTCTGTCAATGGGAATCGGAGCGGTTGGCGTTGTCCTCCCGGTGCTTCCGACAACGCCTTTCCTGCTTCTGGCATCTTTTTGTCTGGCAAAAGGCTCTAAAAAGTTCCACAGATGGTTTACAGGCACGAAGTTGTATAAGAAACATCTGGAAAGTTTTGTCGAGAACCGGTCAATGACGCTGAAAACAAAGTTCAGCCTGCTCATCCCGGCTTCCTGCATGCTGATCCTGGCATTTCTGGCAATGCAGAACATATATGGCAGGGCGTTTATCCTTTTTCTGATCCTGTTCAAATATGTATATTTTTTTACAAAGATACGGACCGTCCCTGCCGGGCAGACCGGAACACCTGATGCAGAAAGATGACTGAAATGACGAACGAGATTGAAAAAAAGAGGGAAAAAGAGCAGTACGTGGTAGGGGAGATGATCCGTCTGTATTGCCGAAAGAATCATAAAGGAGCCGACAGGAAGAAAGGGCGGATGTGTCCGGACTGCCAGGAGCTCTTTGACCATGCCCGAATACGCAGTGAGAAATGCCCGTTTATGGAGAACAAGACTTTCTGCAGCAACTGCAGAGTCCATTGCTATAAACCGGAGATGCGTGAGAAGATCCGACAGGTAATGCGGTTTTCCGGGCCACGGATGCTGCTGTATCACCCGCTCCTTGCCGTCTGGCATGTAGTGTGCAGCGTAAGAGAGAAGAAAAAACAAAAGTAAGAGAGGACACTATGATCAAGAAGCGACTCGTGGGACTCTTATCCCACGCAAAGAAATATATCATTTATCAGGTGGTCTGGCAGTGGCTGGCGCTGCTCTGCCAGATCGTGATGATCTACTGCGCATCCGTGCTGCTGGAACAGGCGGTGTTCTGGACGGTGACGCCGAAGATGGCAGTATATTACGGGGGAATCGTGCTCTTGGCGCTCATTCTGAGGTTTGTCTGTGACAGACAGGCGGCCCATGCATCATACCGCGCCAGCGTGGACGTAAAGAGGATCTTAAGGGATAAGATCTATGGCAAACTGCTCCGGCTGGGAGCGGCTTACAGGGAAAAAGTAACCACATCCGAAGTGGTCCAGATGGCGGCGGAAGGAGTAGAGCAGCTGGAGACCTATTTCGGAAAATATCTCTCTCAGCTTTTCTACAGCCTTCTGGCGCCGGTAACGCTGTTTGCCATCCTGTCCTTTGTAAACTGGCAGGCAAGTCTTGTTCTGCTTATCTGTGTCCCCCTGATCCCCGTTTCCATTGTTGCAGTGCAGAAGATCGCGAAGAAACTTCTGAATAAATACTGGGGCATCTATACGGAACTGGGCGACAGCTTCCTTGAGAACCTGCAGGGGCTGACTACACTGAAGATATACCGCTCAGACGAGAAGAAAGCGGAAGAGATGGATGCGGAATCCCAGCGGTTCCGTCAGATCACCATGAAAGTGCTGACCATGCAGCTTAATTCCACCAGCGTCATGGACATCATCGCTTATGGCGGCGCGGCGGTTGGGATGATCGTGACGCTCACTCAGTTTATGCAAGGGACTTTGAGCGTCCACGGGGCTTTGATGCTGATCCTGCTGGCGTCGGAATTTTTCATCCCGCTGCGGCTTCTGGGTTCGTTCTTTCACATTGCCATGAACGGGATGGCGGCAAGCGACAAGATCTTTGCCCTGCTCGACCTGCCGGAGCCGGAAGAGAGGTCGCAGACTCTGGACAGAGAGGAGATGGATATTGAGTTCTCAGATGTGCATTTCTCCTATGAGGAAGACAGAGAGATATTAAAAGGGGTCAATATGGAATTCCCGGCAGGAAGTTTCACATCGATCGTAGGAACTTCGGGCTGCGGCAAGAGTACGGCTGCGGCGATCCTTATGGGACGGAACAAAGGCTATAAGGGAAGTGTGGCGATCGGGGGAAAGGAGCTTTCAGAAATACAGGAAAACAGTCTTGTGGATCAGATTACTACGGTCAGTCACAACAGCTATCTCTTCAAAGGAACTGTGGAGGACAATCTGAGGATGGGAAGACCGTACGCGACGGAAGAAGAGATGCGGGACGCTCTCGTGAAAGTAAACCTGTGGGGCTTCCTGCAGTCTCAGCAGGGCCTTGCCACACCGGTCATGGAGAAAGGCGGCAACTTTTCCGGAGGACAGTGTCAGAGACTTGCCATCGCCCGGGCGCTTCTCCACGATACGCCGGTCTATATCTTTGACGAGGCGACTTCCAACATCGATGCGGAGAGCGAGGAGATGATCATGGGCGTGATCCACACGCTGGCAAAAACAAAGACGATCATTCTGATCTCACATCGCCTTGCCAATGTGGTGGAGTCGGACCTGATCTACATGATGAAAGAAGGCTGCATCGCAGAAACAGGAACCCATGAAAAGCTGATGGAACAAAATGGTGATTATGCAGAACTGTACCGGTCTCAGATGGAACTGGAACAGTATGGAAAGGAGGAGACAGCATGAGCGGACAGAAGACTTTTGCAGTCCGGGGTGGAAAGTCCAGGCGCAGCGGCATCCGCATCATGGGGCGGCTTATCGGGCTGGTGAAGCCCCTCCTCCCGGTCATGGTTCTCGCCATCGTGCTCGGGACTGTCGGATATCTGTGCGCCATCTTTCTTACGATTCTTGCGGGATATGGTCTGATGCATATCCTGCTGGATCCGGTCATGGAAGCGCTGGGATCAGACCTTGACGCCGCCGGAGCCGGAATACTTCTGCGAATGGAACCGCAGACGCTGTTTATCACTCTGGTTGTGCTGGCGGTGATGCGGGGACTCCTGCATTATGGAGAACAGTACTGCAACCATTTCATTGCGTTTAAACTGCTGGCGATCATCCGGCACAAAGTATTTGCCGCACTCCGGAAGCTCTCTCCGGCTAAGCTGGAGGGCCGGGATAAGGGCAACCTGATCTCCGTCATCACCTCGGATATCGAGCTCCTCGAAGTCTTTTACGCCCATACGATCTCGCCCATCGCTATCGCTGTGCTGACGTCCTTTGTGATGATCTTATTTCTCGGACGGATCTCGCCTGCCGCTTCCATCCTCGCACTGACGGGATACCTTGCGGTCGGTGCGGCGATCCCGCTGTTCTTCGGGAGAAAGGGAGCGGATAAGGGGATGGAATTCCGGAACGGGTTCGGTGATCTGAACAGCTTTATCCTTGACTCTCTGAGAGGTCTGGATGAGACGGTCCAGTACCGCCAGGGAGAGAAGAGAAAGGAAGAGATGGCGGAACGTTCGGATCGGCTTGGCGGAGTGCAGAAAGGGCTGAACCGGCTGGAAGCCTCCCAGAGATCGGTGACAAACCTGGTGATCCTTCTGTTCTCCTTTGCCATGTTGTTCCTGACGATTGCTCAGAAGCAGGGCGGAAATGTGGATCTTACGGGTATGCTTGTAGGGACTGTTGCCATGATGGGCTCTTTCGGTCCTGTGACCGCCCTGGCCAGCCTGTCCAATAATCTGAACCAGACGCTGGCAAGCGGTGAGCGCGTGCTGTCTATCCTTGAGGAAGAGCCGAAAGTAGTGGAAGTGACAGGGGCAGAGAGCGTTTCCTTTGCTGATGCAGAGGCGGACGATGTCGATTTCGCATATGAGGAGGAGCAGATCCTGAAAGATTACTCTCTATATATCCCGAAAGGGAAAGTCGTCGGCATCCACGGCGCCAGCGGTTCCGGGAAATCTACCCTGCTGAAACTCCTGATGCGGTTCTGGGATGTACAGGGCGGACAGATTAAGCTCTCGGGACGGGATGTGCGGGGGATCAATACCCTGGATCTGCGTGAGATGGAATCGTATGTGACTCAGGAGACAGTCCTGTTCCATGATTCCATCGCCAACAACATTGCCATAGGGAAAACTGATGCGTCCAGGGAAGAGATTATGGAGGCTGCAAAGAAAGCGTCCATCCACGACTTCATCATGACGCTGCCGAAAGGATATGACACAGAAGTCGGAGAGCTGGGGGACACGTTATCCGGCGGAGAGAGGCAGAGGATCGGGATCGCCAGGGCGTTCCTGCATGACGCGCCTTTCATCCTGCTGGATGAGCCCACCAGTAATCTGGATTCACTGAACGAGGGAATCATTCTGAAGTCCCTGAAAGAAGGGAAAGGGGACAGGACCGTGCTGCTCGTATCCCACAGGAAATCGACAATGAATCTGGCGGACGTCGTGTATGAGATGAATAACGGGAGACTGTCATAGACCAGAGAAAAGAATCCTGAAAAAGAATCTTATAAACACGCCCGCCGCCGCGGTTATAAAAGAGTTGACATGCATTTTGGATGATTTTATAATGAACCCGTGCTTTACATCAAGTTTATACAACAAAAGATTGTTCGGGGTTATTATGAAAGTAAAAAGGATAGAATATTTAGATTTTATAAAAGCAATTTCAATTATGCTGGTGGTGTTTTGCCATAAAGTGGCCTTATCAGACGAGTCCATTTTGGGAAATATCATGATGGCGGTCGCGTGGGCGGCGGTTCCCAACTTTTTCTTTGTCACAGGAGGGGTGATGCACCAGGCAAAGGCGCTGGACTGGAAAAAGCATATCCATAAAATACTGCATGCATATATGATCCTGTGTATCTGGAAAGTGATATATTTGGTATTTTTCTCGCTTGTCAGAGATATCTCTTATTCCAGGGTTGAGCTGGTGCAGTATATTTTCCTGTCCGGGGAGATCAAAAGCGTAGAAACAAATATGATGTGGTTTATGTATGCGTACATAGCCGTGCTGATATTTTTCCCGGTCAGTTATTATCTTTTTAAAGGCGGAAAAGAGGGGAAGAGGATCCTTGGCTTCGTCCTGGTTATCTTATTTGTATACAGCTTTTTGGAATCGGCTGTCAATTTCTTTCTGGCAAACCTGTCTGCGCTGACAGGGCGGAATCTGCTGGAGATATCGATATCCAGATTCGTTCCCTTCGGCGGATATTCCAATATGGTCTTTTTCTTCATCTCAGGGGCGTTTTTGTTTCAGTATCGGGATAAGATAAACGGCTATATCGAAGAAAAAGCGTGGAGAAAGTGGATCCCGCTCCTGTCATTTGCAGCAGGTACGGCAGGACTTATATTTATAAAATACTGTGAGACAGGTCTTATCAGATGGGGCGGAACTTATATAAGAGACGGGTACGGCAGAGTTTCTACTGTCCTGATCGCATTTGGACTCTATTTTATCTTACAGAGCCGGAAGATCGGGAAAGCCGGCCATTTTCTTGCTAAATATGTGGGTACGGCAACGATGGGAATCTATTTCATACACAGACCGATCCTTGTATTGTTTGAAAAATATTTCCAGAATTACTATGAGGCATATGGTTCTTTTGGGCTGAACGTGTTAAAAACAGTCGCGGCAGTTGTGATCTGTGTCCCGGTCGTTATGTTTATCAGGAGAATACCGGCGGTCAGAGAACTTGTGAAGTGAGTATGTTTCTTTACCAGAGAAAAGTCAGTTATAGATTCATCCTATAACCGGGTATTTTTTTTGTGTATTGGCAGGAGAATATATGTTGTGATAGGATAAATGCATCAACTGAAAGAACTACAATACACCGATATCCGTTTTGATATACGATCGGACGAAATTGGAGGAGACTGTTATGGCAGACATCAGAAATTCACAGAACTGGAGCTTTGAGACAAAACAGGTACACATCGGGCAGGAGCAGCCGGATCCGGCGACAGGAGCAAGGGCGGTCCCGATCTATGCATCGGCGTCCTTTGTGTTTGATGACTGTCAGCACGCGGCGGACCGTTTTGCTCTGAAAGATGCGGGCAACATATACGGCAGGCTGACCAACCCGACAGAGGATGTATTTGAAAAGAGGATCGCTGCTCTGGAGGGCGGTACGGCTGCCCTTGCAACGGCATCAGGAGCAGCGGCTGTCACCTATACATTCCAGGCGCTGGCAAAGGCCGGGGAGCACATCGTAGCCTCTAAGACTATATATGGAGGCACGTACAATCTTCTGGCTCATACGCTGCCTCTTACAAGCGGGATTACGACAACATTTGTAGATCCGGAAGCAGAAGGGGCATTTGAGACGGCGATCAGGGAAAATACAAAAGCGATCTTCGTGGAGACGCTGGGCAATCCGAATTCCAATGTGGCGGATCTGGAAACACTTGCAGAGATCGCACATAAACACTCGATCCCTCTCGTCGTGGATTCCACATTCGCCACGCCGTATCTGGCGAGACCGATCGAGTATGGAGCGGATATCGTTGTGCATTCCGCGACAAAGTTCATCGGCGGTCACGGCACAGCGCTGGGCGGGGCGATCATTGACAGCGGGAAGTTTGACTGGAAAGGTTCGGGAAAATATCCGTGGATCTCGGAGCCCAATCCGAGTTATCACGGGGCTGCCTTTACAGAAGCTGCGCCGGGGGCTGCTTTTGCCACATATATCCGCGCAGTCCTGCTGAGGGATACAGGAGCCACACTCTCCCCGTTCCACGCGTTCCTTTTACTGCAGGGACTGGAGACGCTCTCTCTTAGGGTGGAACGCCATGTGGAGAATGCCCTGAAGATCGTAAAATACCTGGCGGCGCATCCTCAGGTTGAGGCGGTGCATCACCCGTCCCTTGAAAGCGAATCGACGCATGCGCTGTATAAAAAGTATTTTCCGCAGGGCGGAGGTTCCATCTTTACCTTTGAGCTCAAAGGCGACGCAAGGACAGCGAAGAAATTTATCGATAATCTGCCGATCTTTTCACTGCTGGCAAATGTGGCGGATGTGAAATCTCTCGTGATCCATCCGGCTACAACGACTCATAGTCAGTGCACGGCAGCAGAATTGGAAGAGCAGGGCATCAAACCAAATACGATCCGCCTGTCTGTCGGGATTGAAAAAGCGCAGGATCTGATCGCGGCGCTTGACACAGCGTTTGCCTCAGTGCAGTGATGGGCCTCAGAAAGCAGTACTCACAGGCAGGATACGGATCCGGGCAGTGAAAATCTGCGTGTAAACTTACAATTATATTTATATTTTGGAAGGAGAAAGAAAAGATGACTAATTACAAGAGAACACTCGACCTTATCGGAAACACCCCTCTGGTGGAAGTGACAAATATTGAGAAGGAAAAGGATCTGAAAACAACGTTCCTTATCAAACTTGAATACTTCAATCCGGGCGGAAGCGTAAAAGACCGTATCGCGAAAGCGATGATCGAAGACGCGGAAAGCCGGGGAGTTTTAAAAGAAGGCACTGTTATCATTGAGCCTACATCCGGAAATACAGGGATCGGGCTCGCGGCAATAGCGGCGGCGAAAGGATACAGGATCATCCTGACCATGCCGGAGACTATGAGCGTGGAGCGAAGAAATATCTTAAAAGCATACGGCGCGGAACTGGTGCTGACGGACGGTGCGAAAGGCATGAAAGGCGCTATCGCCAGAGCACAGGAGCTGGCTGCGGAGATCCCGGACAGTTTTATTCCCGGACAGTTTGAGAATCCGGCGAACCCGGCGGCGCACAGAGCGGCTACGGGTCCGGAGATCTGGCGTGATACGGACGGGAAGATCGATATCTTTGTGGCCGGCGTCGGAACCGGCGGAACGATCACGGGAGTCGGGGAATACTTAAAAGAACAGAATCCGGATATAAATATCGTAGCTGTGGAGCCGGCTGCCTCACCGGTACTCTCCGAGGGGACAGCAGGAAAGCATAAGATCCAGGGGATTGGAGCGGGGTTTGTGCCGGAGATCCTGAACACATCTGTATATGATGAAGTGATCAAGGTGTCTGATGAAGATGCATTTGCCGCTGCAAGGTATCTGGCGCAGAGGGAAGGGATCCTGACGGGAATATCTTCCGGGGCTGCTCTGCATGCAGCGCTCAAAGTGGCGGAAAGACCTGAGAACAGAGGGAAAACAATCGTGGCGCTGCTGCCGGATTCGGGCGACCGGTATTACTCCACGCCGCTGTTTACAGAGGCTTAAAAGCAGCCGCGTAAGAATTTGACGAATACGGGCTGGAGGACATAGAGGAGAAACGGGCGGCAAGGTCGGATCTTTGGGGGATCCGGCCTTGCCGCCCGCTCGACAGATGGCGCTTTGTGTCTGCGGTTTTAGAGAAGATCAGCGATGCGCCTGTTCAAGTTCCATGATCCTGTCAACTTTTGGCGCAGAACCTCCTCCTGCGAATTCGCAGTCAAGCCATATATCTACAAGACATTTTGCCAGTTCAACACCTACCACTCTTTCACCCAGGCACATGATCTGAGCATTATTGCTTTTTCTTGAACGCTCGGCAGAGAACGGATCATGACATACCGCCGCCCGTACTCCCGGGACTTTATTAGCGCAGATCGCCATTCCGATCCCTGTGCCGCAAAGCAGGATCCCCCGCTCATAATTCCCGGCGGCGATCTGATCCGCTACTTTATAAGCGACATCCGGATAGAGGACGACTTCGCCTTTTGCCGCGCCAAAATCATCCACTTCGTATCCTTTTTCTCTCAGATGGTCAATGATTACCATTTTCAGCGTATAAGCCGCCTCGTCACAACCAATGATTAAACGCATAAGTATGACCCTCGCTTTCTGTTGTTTGAAATATCAGGAGTCTCCCAGCAACTCCATAATGCCGTCGGCCATTGCTTCCAGGATGATGCAGCAGGACGTGGCGCCGGCATCCAGAACACCTCTTGAGCGTTCCCCTAATCTGCTCGATCTGCCGAATCTGGCCACCATATCTTTGGTGGAGTCCCGGCCTGCCCGGGCAGCCTCTTTCATATCGAGCAGAGCTGCTTTAAAATCTTTCCCCTCAGCGGCGGAACTTTTTAAACTGTCTACCGCCGGACTCAACGTGTCTACAAGGGTTTTGTCGCCTGTCTTTGCCTCTACGATCTCCTGCAGCCCGGCAAGGCCGGCCTCCAGCATATTTCCAAGGTCTTCCAGAGAAATATCCTCCAGGTCTTCGCCTGCAGACGCTGTGTCCATTAAAACCGTTCCGTAGATCGGCCCCATGGATCCGCCGATCTCTGAGAAAAGGATAGTACCCAGCTCATCCAAACCCTCTGTGAATCCGAAATCTCTGTCTTTGAAACGATCCTCGAACAAAGTGAATCCTTTATTCATATTCATCCCATGATCCCCGTCTCCGATCAGCCCGTCCACTTCGCCAAGATAAGCTTTATTATCCTGGATGCCTTTTACCATTTTCAACAATACTGATTTTCCCTCTGCATTTTTAAATGTTGACATACCAAGCCCTCCGTATAAACTTATTGATCCGTCAAAACTGTTTCATCCCCATTGTGTTTACGGGCATGTCGATCAGTTCTTTTAATTCTTCATCAACTTTCATAATGGTAAGCGTAGCCCCCATCATATCCAGAGACGTAAAGTAGTTTCCGACATACGGCCTGTGGATACTGATACCTTTCCCGGCAAGGATTTTTTCGATTTCATTGTATAATACATAAAGCTCCATTACCGGTGTTGCGCCAAGGCCGGATACCAGTGCCACTACCTCATCACCGGCTTTAAAGGGAAGATCGGGCACTACGATGTTCACCATTCGCTGAGCCATCTGTGCAGCCGTTTCTAATTTACATACTTCAATCCCCGGTTCGCCATGATGTCCGATCCCGACTTCCATAGTTCCGTCTTCGATTTCAAAATTAGGGTGTCCGACTGCCGGAAGAGTACAGGGGGATAATCCGATCCCGACGCTTCTGGTATTGTCGATCGCTTTCTGCGCAGCCGCGACGACCTCTTCCAGATTTCCGCCCATAGCTGCCTTTGCGCCTCCTGCTTTCCACATCAGTATCTCTCCGGCAACGCCGCGGCGTTTTTCGCGCTGGTCTTTCGGAGCTGAGGCAACATCATCGTTGGCAACAACAGTTTTTACAGTGATTCCCTGCTTTTTTGCCATCTTCACTGCCATCTTTACGTTCATATTATCGCCGGAATAATTCCCGTAGAGGCAGGCAACGCCTTTTCCCTGATCCGATACCTTAAAAGCATCCAGGAATGCGGCCGCTGTCGGGGAAGAGCAGATCTCTCCGACCGCCGCTGCGTCGCACATGTTCTTGCCCACATATCCGATAAATGCCGGTTTATGTCCGGAACCTCCTCCCGTTACGACGCCGACTTTGTCCGTTTTGATATTTTTCGCTTTTACTACTCTCTGGTTATCTGTTGATTCCACGATATCACTGTGAGTTTTTAAAAAGCCCTTTAGCATCTCGTCGACAATATAATCCGGATCGTTCAAAATTCTCTGCATGACATCTCCTCCTCTTTATCACATTCCTGGTACTAAGACGACTTTCAGCGCGCCGTCTTTTCCTGTTTTGGCTGTCTCAAATGCCTCTTCCCAGTTTTCCAGCGAGAACTTGTCTGATACGACGCCGTCTGTTGGGAGTTTGCCGTTTCCGATCCATTCGATCACGGTATCATAACAGTAAGGGCTCAGGTGAACCCCCAGAAGGTCCAGTTCTTTGCGGTCTGAAATAATACTCCAGTCAACTGTTACAGGAGCGCCGAATACAGAAAATTCTACAAAACGCCCCATTTTTCTGATGCAGTCCAATCCCTGCTGAACGCTGGACGGATGGCCGCTGGCTTCGATGTAAATATCACATCCGTATCCGCCTGTCATCTCTTTGATCTTAGCGACGGCGTCTTCTTTTCCGGGATTCACGACAATATCCGCTCCGAACTTTTTCGCTTTTTCCAGGCGGGCGTCATTCATATCCAGTACAATGAGATATTTAGGGTTTGCCTGACGGATAGCTCCTACCATTCCGAGTCCCAGAGTACCTACGCCGGATAACACAACAACATCTGTCGTTGTTATCTGAGCGCGTTCAACACAGTGGAAAGAGCAGGCGTATGGCTCGATCAGCGCTGCTTTTTCAACAGGCATATCTGCAGGGACCATATGGGGAATCGCTTCTTTCGTCAGCTTTACATACTCGGCCATCCCGCCGTTGACATTATTCTGGAAGCCGAACAGGTCATGCTTTTCGCACATCCAGTAGCGTCCGGTCTTGCAAAACATACATTCACCGCAGGGAACGATCTGCTCCGGGCAAATACGGTCGCCCACTTTCCAGTTTCCCTTTACATTGGGGCCGATCTCGACAACAGTACCTACAAACTCATGTCCCGGGATCATGGGAGCCTTAATGTATTTGGGCTGTCCGTCCAGCCCCCAGAAGCTGGCGGCGCCTGCAAATGATTTTGTGTCTCCGGCGCATATGCCGCAGGCTTCTACTTTAAGGACCATCTCTCCCTCACCGGCGCTGGGTGTGTCGACCATCTCAAATCTGTAATCCCCCGGCGCATATGCTACGACCGCTTTCATTTTTTCTGGTAATCTGCTCATGCTTTTAACCTCCTCATAGTTTCTTTTTGCTTTACTTAAGTTATATAATTTTACATAAGAATACAGCTTGTGGATATCGCGTGTCAATTAACAAATGCTCACAAAAAATAAAGGGAATATTTGGCTAAAATAACGAAAAACAGGGGGATGGGCGAGAACAGGGGGTTTGCATATAATAAGGAAGATATGTGATAAAAACGATACCGCTGATGTGCGGGAGTTCTCTTTTGTTACATTGCGTCTGTGTTTGATACATTCCTCCCTGCTGATTAAAAGTATGAGAAACCCGCGTATTTACGCGGATTTTATTCATTATACACAAATCTTGTCCCGGATTTTCGTACTAAATATACAATTGACACATAATGTAATCATCTCATATACTTATGTAAAAAATATTTGCATATATAAGAATAAAAACGGAGGAGGTCAAAATGGATGAGCAAGGAAAACGAGAACATTCTGGAAATGCGGCGGATCGTAAAAGTTTTTCCTGGCGTAAAAGCCCTTGATAATGTTGATTTCAAGGTAGAACGCGGCGAAGTGCACTGCCTGATCGGGGCAAACGGTGCGGGGAAATCAACTTTAATGAAAATCCTGTCCGGAGCGTACACAGAAGACGGCGGAGAGATCTGTTTCGACGGCAGGATCTTATCGCCGCACGGAACGCAGAAGAGACGAGAAGAAGGGATATCCGTTATTTATCAGGAGTTGTCCCTGTTTAACGAGCTGACGGTAGGAGAAAATGTCTACATTAACAATTACCCAAAGAAAGCCGACGGGCTTATTGACTGGAAAAAAGTATATCAACAGACTCAGGATCTGGCGGACAGCCTGAACATTAAAGTGAATGCAAAAGCAAAGATATCTGACCTGAATGTCGGTCAGAGACAGCTTACGGAAATTATGAAAGCGTTGGCCTGTAACGCCAGATTGATTGTTATGGACGAACCTTCATCGACTCTTTCCCAGTCTGAGTTTGAAATCCTTGTCAAGGTGATCAAAGACCTGAAAGAAAAAGGAGTTACGATTATTTATATCTCCCATCACCTTGAAGAATTATTTATTGTCGGGGACCGTATCACAGTTTTGAGGGATGGAAAGTTTGTTGTCTGTAAAAAAACAGAAGAGTTGAGCGAGGACAGTCTGGTGGAATATATGACCGGGATAGAGATTTCGCGTATAGAAGAACAGGAAGCTGTGGTGCATGACAAGTCTTTTGGAAATGAAGAGGTCGTACTGGAATTAGATCATATGAGCAACTATAAAGTGTCCGACGTCAGCTTCAAGCTCCATAAGGGAGAGGTTCTGGGGATATATGGTCTTGTCGGCGCCGGAAGAACCGAGATACTCCAGTCTATTTTTGGTATCGCGCCTGTTACCGGCGGCGAGATCAAAATGCACGGTAAAAAAGTAAAGCTCCACAGTACACACGAGGCCATACGGCACAGGATCGGGCTTGCTCCGGAAAGCAGAAAGACACAGGGGCTGGTTCTGCTTCTCCCAGTTTGGGAAAATATGTCCATGGTAGCGCTTAAAAAGTTTAAAAGCAAAGGGAAGATTAATTATCCGGGTGTCAGCCGGGAATGCGAGAGTTATATAGAGAAACTGAAAGTTAAAACGCCTTCTATCTACACAAAAACGGGAAATCTATCCGGTGGGAATCAGCAGAAAGTGATCCTCGCAAAGTGGCTGATGCAGGACTGCGACATTCTTCTTCTGGATGAACCGACGCAGGGGATCGACGTCATGGCTAAAGAAGAAATCTACAAATTGATCCAGGATATGGCTGCGGCAGGAAAGAGCGTTATCTTTGTATCTTCAGAGCTGCTCGAACTGCTCCGCGTCAGCGACAGCATCCATGTTATGTATGATGGCAGACAGGTATTGGAAACAAACAGAGCAAATTTTAATTCGGATCAGATATTACATGCATCTGTTGTTGGGAGGGTTCTCTAATGAAAAAAGAAATAAGTGCAAATGAAATTATCAAAAAATATAACCTGGTTATTTTACTTATCATTTTTATTGTAATTTCCACAATTTTATCCCCGAATTTTTTAACAGTGGACAACTTTTTTAATCTGCTGCAGCAGGCGTCCATTCCGGGTATAGTTGCGATTGGAATGACAGTGGTCATCCTGTTAGGAGGAATCGATCTGTCTGTTGGTTCTGTTCTGGCCTTTTCCGGGATGATCGCTTCTATCATCGTGGAAAAAACAGGTGGAACGATGAGCGGCATTTTTCTTGGATGCGCTGCGGGAGTCGTTATCGGCGGCGCAATGGGGCTGATCACAGGGGCGTTGATATCCAGACTGGGCCTGCCGGATTTTATCGCATCGCTGGCGATGATGGAGATTGCCAGGGGAGCGGCGCTTCTGACCACCAGCGGCAATCCTGTCTTCGGCCTGGATCCCGCGTTTCACATACTGGGCGGAGGGTTCCTTTTTGGGAAACTGGCCATCAGCGGTATTTTCTGGATACTTCTTACTGTGATTTTCTTCCTTGTCCTGAAATACAGCGTATTTGGAAGAAGTCTGTTCGCAATCGGCGGCAACCGCGAAGCGGCTATGCTTTCGGGTATTAAGACAAAGAGAAATTATGCGCTCACTTACATGCTCAGCGGTCTGCTTGCCGGATTTGCAGGGGTGCTGACTGCATCGTGGATGTCTACGGGACAGCCCACTGCCGGCGACGGATATGAGCTGGATGCGATTGCGGCCAGCGTGATCGGGGGCGCCAGCCTGAGCGGAGGTATCGGTTCTGTAGTCGGTACTTTTGGAGGGGTATTCCTGCTCAGGATCATCACGAACATTTTCAATCTGGTCGGGCTTCCATCTTATTACCAGAGTATCGCAAAAGGAATCATTATTATCATCGCCCTGCTGTTAAACCGTTTTGTATCTCAGGACAGCAAGAAAAAATCAGCCTGAAGCGTACATAACAGGAAGAGGGAATGCTAAGCTTCGGCTTTTAGCATACTATCGGATGCCGGTAGACAAATAAAAGAAAAGGAGAGAAAAATTATGAAACTGAAAAAACTTGGTGCAATGGCGATTACCGCAGCAATGCTGGCCGTGACTGCAGGGTGCGGCGCGGTGACAACAGAGGAACCCTCAGACGCTAACGATTCGTCGGCAGCGGAAGAAAGCGGCGGCGATGCCGGAAGTCTGACTATCGGGTTCTCCAATTGTTCACAGGACACACCGTTTTTTGCAAACATGACTCCCATTATTGAGGACTACGCAGAAAGCCTGGGAGTTGAGGTGGTAGCTCTGAATGCGGATAATGATATCGCGAAACAAAATCAGGATATCCAGGATCTCGTATCTCAGGGAATCGATATTCTGATCGTGAACCCGGTGAATGAGGATGGACTTACCGCCGGCATTAACGCCTGCAATAATGCGGATATTCCGGTTGTCACTGTAGACAAAAATGTAAACAGTGGTAATGTAGCTTTTGTCGGAAGAGACAATAAGGAAATGGGACGTCTCTGCGGCGAGCGTCTGGTTGAACTTCTGGGCGGCGAAGATGCTACGGGGACGATCCTTGAGATCCAGGGGACTGCTGGCTCCACCACGATGATGGACAGACGGGACGGTTTCCACGAGGCGGTGGATTCGATTCCGGGGCTTACGGTCGTTCAGTCGTCTTACTGCGACTATGACCGCTCGAAAGCTATTCCGGCCACGCAGGATCTTCTGCAGGCGAACAGCGACATTGTAGCTATCTTCGGGCATAATGACGATATGGCTCTGGGCGCAGCCCAGGTGTGCGGCGAGCAGGGGCTGGATGATGTTCTGGTTTGTGGTGTTGACGGACTTATGGAGGCGGTTCTGCAGATCCAGGAGGGGACATACGCCATCACGACTTCCAACGATCCGGTTCTCCTTGGTCAGACGGCTGTAGATGTAGCCGTCCAGATCCACAATGGCGAAGACGTAGAGGAATTCATAGATGCCGGAACAGTGGTCATAGATGCGGAAAATGTTGACGAATACGCAGATCCGGAGCTTGATTTTGCGACTATGGTAAAATAATAAGATATATGCTTTGCAAATACTCAGCAGTATCAGTCAAAAATGATCCGGGAGGTTGATTGAAGTGATAACGAAGAAAAGGATACGGACGATCAATGAACTTCAGGAACTCCAGCGCCTTGCGAACAAATGTCCGGACGACGTGGCGTTTCATAACGAAGACAGTTCTGTCATAATTGATGCAAAGAGTTATATCGGAATGTATGCACTGGATTTTCACCGGCCGATTTTGGTGGTGAGTGAAAACGAAGAGTTCCACAAACAAATTGAAAACATAGCTGAGACAGTACTTGAATAAAAAGAGCTTTGGGGTTCTGGTTTGCCGGAATCCCAAAGCTCTTTCTCCTACATGATCGAATCGAGGTAGTCCTGGACAAGTGGAAGCGCAGCGCCCATGCAGGCAGGGAGATTAGAATAATTGCTGATGCTGATATATTTTTCGGCGGTAGGGAAAGCTGACTTATTCTGAATGATCAGATGCAGAAGTTCGATATCATCATCCGCCAGATATTTTGCCAAAGTGCCTGCAAGTATCACGTTGCTGTTGATTATCATGTGGAAATTGTCGATTGCCACAGCAAGATAATTCAGATATTTATTCCACCTTTTTTCATAAGAGGCAGTGCCTTTGCGCAGTTTAAAAAAGAAAGTCTGGATATCTTCCTGTGGTCTCAGCAGAGAAGTAATAGAGCAGTAGGCGTTTACACAGCCTTTCTTTCCGCAATAGCAAGGTTGTCCGTCCGGCACCATGATCATATGTTCAAATATACCGCTTTTGTATGCTCCGTCCTGAAAAAAGCTGCGGTTGATGATAATGGATCCGCTGACGTCTGAACGGATATTCAGATAGATCGCGTTCTGAAGAAACGGATCGAACCACAGCTCTACATTTGCCATGGCTTCTGCATCGTGGCAAAAAGAACAGCGATAAGGAATCCTGCTGCTGAATTCTTCTATTGTAAGTCCTGCACAATCGAGGATCTTTCCGTAGATGATCTCTTCTCCGTCTGCCGATATGAGCGCCTGGAGCGCGATCCCGACGCCCAGGATCTGATCCGGCGGGTATTCCAGACTGGAAATAAACATATTGATTACGCGGCATATCTCATTATAATATTCTGAGGTGTTTGAAAACGGAACCGAATGTTTCTCGTATTTAAGCATATCTCCATACAGATCGATCGCCATCAATTCAAATTGATCGATCAGTATTTCCACGCCAATAGATACCTTGACTGCTGCGTTGAATTCATATAAATTCGCTTTTCTGCCTCCGGTAGAATCTGCCAGCCCCTTTGTATAAATGAAACTATTCTGAGAAAGCTCTCTTAATATCTGGGCTACTGTAGGTCTGCTGAGCGAGAGTTCGTTCTGGAGAGTGAGAGATGTTGCGTGTTTGTGGTCGTATATATATTTTAAAACGTTTTTTTCATTATTTATCCGTAATGCTGTGGTCGTAGTACATGTGTTGCTCATGAAAACATTCTCCGTTTATCTTTTAGTTGTTGCTAATGGCTATTATAACAGATTCCTGATCAAAAAAACATCTTGCTGCGGATGAATGTGAGAAAAAAGACTTACGAAAATGTTAAAAATGTGTTAAAATATACCATAGTGAGACCATTGAAAGGCCGTTACAGCGTTGTACCGGTCTTTCTTTGGCTATACTTAAGGAAAGCGGAAAAGCTCATATATCATGATTAAAAAGGAGGAATTGGATGCTCAGCAGAGGCGACGCGGTAGTTTATAAGTGCAGGGGCCTGTACAAGGTGGAAGACGTGGGGACGCTTGATTTTTCATTTGTCGATAACGGC
This sequence comes from uncultured Mediterraneibacter sp., assembly GCA_944375765.1. Taxonomy (GTDB): domain Bacteria; phylum Bacillota; class Clostridia; order Lachnospirales; family Lachnospiraceae; genus Mediterraneibacter. The sequence goes on from CALWAR010000124.1 coordinate 29,686, forward strand.
AAGCAGTACTATACGCTGCAGTCCGTGGAAAATGCAGGGGACAGGGCGTATATACCAACAGAAGATGAGACGAACATCCGGCGGCCGGTGAGCCGTGAAGAGGCGCTTGCTATCATAGACCGGATCCCGCAGATCGAAGTACTTCAGGTAAAGAATGAAAAATTTCGGGAACAGGAATATAAGGACTGCATTTCTGATTTCTGCCCGGAAAACTGGGTAAAAGTCCTCAAGACTACTTACAAGAGAACAAAGAGCAGAGGCAGTATCACGAGTCTGGACAGGAAATATCAGATGCTTCTCGAACATGCCCTGTACAGTGAACTCTCGTTCGCGCTCGGGATACCGGCGGGGGAGATTCAGGATTTTATAGCAGAGCATGTGAAAACAGAAAAAGAAGTTTAACTGTCTGAACGGTGCGCGCCCGGCGCTGCAGTCCGCGCCTGGCTGCATCCCTTATGCGGACTTGTCGCGCCAAGCTGCATCTTGCGCAAACAGCACACACATGATATACTTCTCCTGATAAGATGTTGGGGCAAAAGCCCCCAACTATGATGCCTGCGGATTGTTTCGTGCTACGCACTCTCACATCTACACTCCGTTTCGGTCGGTGCTAAACGCGCGTCACTGGCGCGCAGCACCCTACCCAATATTCGCATATCGTGGGATATACATCCCACTTTTATGCTCATATTGGGGCGGGGCCCAAGGCCCTGGCATCATAATATTTTGTTAGGAGGAGTTATTTTTTATGGACGCGGACCCTGCGGGGAACACTATTTTATTCGACTTGTTACTGTTGTTGTTTTTTACTTTGATGAATGCTTTTTTTGCCGGAGCCGAGATGGCGGTCGTATCTGTCAATAAGAACAGGATACGCAGCCTTGCAGAAGAGGGCAATAAAAAAGCAAAGGTGATCGAGGGGCTGTTCGAGGACTCGACGAAATTTCTTTCCACTATCCAGGTAGCGATCACATTTGCCGGCTTCTACTCATCGGCGTCTGCAGCGGCCGGCATCTCGCCGGTACTGGCAGAATGGCTGTACAGAGCCGGGATTCCGTACAGTTCGCAGATCGCGCACAACGGTGTGACTCTGGTGCTCATGTTCTTTAACCTTGTATTCGGAGAACTGGTGCCTAAGAGGATCGCACTGCAGAAAGCCGAAGCGTTCAGCATGCTGACTGTCATGCCGATCCATTATATCTCTATTATACTGTCGCCGTTTATCAGGCTGCTTTCTTTTTCCACGAAGCTGGTGCTCAGGATACTCCATATGAAGACGGAGGACCAGGAAGAAGCTGTCACGGAAGAAGAGATCAAGGCTCTCCTTAAGATGGGAAATGAGAGCGGCACATTTGATGACGATGAGCGCGAGATGATCGATTCTGTATTTGCGTTCGACGACAGGACGGCCAGGGAGATCATGGTCCCGAGGCGGGATGTGGTCACTATCGATATCGACGAACCTTTCGACGAACTGATCGATGAGATTCTTGAGACAAGACATAACAGGATCCCTGTCTATGAGGAAAATATAGACAATATCATCGGAGTTCTCCACGTCAAGGACGTGATGATCGAACTGAGAAAGAACAGCCCGGAGCAGATGAACATCAGGGAGATGCTGCACGAGCCGTTTTTCGTACCGGAGACAAAAGAGGCAGACGAACTTTTCCGCACCATGCAGGAAGCAAGGCACCACATGGCAATCCTGGTGGATGAATACGGCGGGTTTTCAGGTATCGTTACCATTGAGGATCTTGTAGAGGAGATCATGGGCGACATTAATGAAGAATATGAAGAAGTCGTGCCGGAGATCGAGGCTGTCAGCGAAGACGAATACCGTCTGGACGGGGGGATCCTGATCGATGATCTTAACGAGGAACTCGATCTGAAGCTGGAAACGGAGAACTATGACACTCTTTCCGGCTATCTGATTGAGAAGCTGGGACATATACCTGCGAAAGAAGACAGGGATGTGATCGAGGAGGATAATCTGGTATTCTCGGTGGAGGAAGTGAAAGATAACAGAATCAGCAGAGTCGGCCTGAAAATACGGCCGAAGCAGGAAACCGGGGACGAAGACGAGGAACGCGAGGGGAGAGGGAAGCAGCGGAACGCGTCCGGGGAGGAGCAAGACAAAGACTGAAAGGAGATGCAAAGAGATGAAGATGCTGTCAATCGAAGAGGAGCTTAAGAACAATTCTTATCCCGGGAGAGGGATCGTGATCGGCAAGACGCCGGACGGGAAAAAAGCCGTCGCAGCCTATTTTATCATGGGACGCAGTGAGAACAGCCGGAATCGTATATTTGTGGAGGACGGGGAGGGGATCCGTACCCAGGCGTTCGATCCGTCAAAGCTGACTGATCCGAGCCTGATCATCTATGCTCCGGTCAGAGTGCTGGGAAATAAGACGATCGTGACAAACGGTGATCAGACCGATACGATCTATGAGGGGATGGACAGGCAGCTCACATTTGAACAGTCACTTCGATCGAGGGAGTTTGAGCCTGACGCGCCGAACTACACGCCGCGCATCTCCGGGATCATGCATATAGAGAACGGTGCCTGCAATTATGCAATGTCCATCTTAAAGAGCAATAACGGAAGCCCGGAGGGCTGCAGCCGCTATACGTTCGCCTATGAGAATCCGGCAGCAGGAGAGGGGCGTTTCATCCACACCTATATGTGCGACGGAGATCCGCTCCCGAGTTTTGAGGGCGAGCCGAAGCTGATCGGCATACCGGATGATATGGATGCGTTCACGGAACTGCTGTGGAACAGCTTAAACGAGGACAACAAGGTATCGCTTTTTGTCCGCTATATTGATATCGAGACAGGAAACTATGAGACAAAGATCGTAAATAAGAATCATTGATCGTGATAAATCATAAAGGAGCGGATGAAAAAAGATGAAAGAATTAGAACTGAAATATGGCTGCAACCCGAACCAGAAGCCGTCAAAGATTTATATGAGCGACGGAAGTGATCTGCCGGTTACAGTGCTCTGCGGACGACCGGGATATATCAATTTTCTGGACGCGTTCAACGGCTGGCAGTTAGTGTCCGAGCTCAGGAAAGCGACCGGACTTCCGGCGGCTACGTCATTTAAGCACGTATCTCCGGCCGGCGCGGCGGTCGGGCTCCCGCTGACGGAGACTCTTGCGAAGATCTACTGGGTGGAGGATCTGGGAGAACTTTCACCGCTTGCCAGCGCATATGCGAGAGCGAGGGGCGCAGACCGCATGTCGTCTTTTGGGGATTTTATCGCGCTCTCTGACGTCTGCGACGTGGACACGGCGAGACTCATCAAAAGAGAGGTGTCCGACGGGGTCATCGCACCGGGCTATGAGCCGGAAGCGCTGGAACTTTTAAAAGAGAAGAAAAAAGGCAGTTACAATGTGATCCAGATTGATCCGGACTATGTACCGGCTCCGCTGGAGCGCAAGGAAGTGTACGGCATCACATTTGAGCAGGGAAGAAATGAACTCAATATTGATAAAGATTTCTTCTCTGATGTGGTAACGGATAATAAAGAACTCTCAGACGCAGCGAAGATGGATCTGGCGATCTCCATGATCACTCTGAAATACACCCAGTCCAATTCTGTCTGTTATGTAAAGGACGGACAGGCGATCGGTATCGGCGCGGGGCAGCAGTCCCGTATCCACTGTACACGTCTTGCCGGGCAGAAAGCGGACAACTGGTGGCTCAGACAGTGCCCGAAAGTAATGGAACTGCCGTTTAAGGACGGCATCAGGCGTGCGGACAGGGACAATGCGATCGATCTGTATATCGGCGAGGAGTACATGGACGTGCTGGCTGACGGCGCATGGGAGAATATCTTTACGGAGAAACCGGAAGTATTTACACGTGAGGAGAAAAGGGCATGGCTCGACAAGATGACGGACGTTGCTCTTGGATCGGATGCGTTCTTCCCATTCGGGGACAACATCGAGCGCGCGTACAAGAGCGGCGTGAAGTATATCGCACAGCCGGGCGGTTCGGTAAGAGATGATAATGTCATCGATACATGCAACAAGTACGGCATAGTCATGGCGTTTACAGGAATCCGTCTGTTCCATCACTGATACCGGGCGCGCTTACGCCGGGCGCGGACTGCCCGGATGTCGGCAGAGACTCAGGCGTATGGTGCAAAGCTGAGCGGAAGAAAGGACAGATGTATGGTATTAGAGACACGAAGTCCCAAAGAGACATTTAACGTAGGAAAAAAGCTGGGAGAACATGCGGTTCCCGGACAGGTATTTACCCTGACCGGGGATCTTGGCGTGGGGAAGACTGTATTCACCCAGGGACTGGCCAGAGGACTGGGCATCGAGGAACCGGTCAGCAGTCCGACATTTACGATTGTGCAGGTATATGAGGAGGGGAGATGCCCTTTCTATCATTTTGATGCGTACCGGATCGGCAATGCAGAGGAGATGGAGGAAGTCGGGTTTGAAGATTACATCATGGGAGACGGAGTCTCTCTGATAGAGTGGGCAAACCTGATCGAGGAGATCCTTCCTGAGAAACGGACAGAGATTCTGATCGAAAAAGATATAGAACAGGGATTCGACTATCGGAAGATCACGATTAATGAGCCGGATCAACAGTAAAGACGCAGAAAGCAGGACAGAGTATGAGAGTTTTGGCGATAGACAGCTCAGGGCTGACAGCCACGGTCGCGATCGTAGAGAACGACCAGATGATCGCGGAATATACGACAAACTATAAAAAGACACATTCGCAGACGCTGCTTCCCATGATCGACGAGATGGTGAGGATGGTCGATGCAGATCTGAAAGAGATAGATGCTATCGCGGTCGCGGGAGGTCCGGGATCATTTACCGGGCTTCGCATAGGTTCAGCCACGGCGAAAGGGCTGGGGCTTGCTCTGGACAAGCCGCTCATCCATGTGCCCACGGTGGACGCCATGGCATACAGCCTGTACGGGTGTGAGGATATCATCTGCCCGATTATGGACGCCAGAAGAAAGCAGGTGTACACCGGACTCTATTCGTTTTCCCGCAGGAAAGCCGAAACCGGCAGCCTGTATAACGAGCCTGTCTTCCAGGTGCTCAGGATGCAGATGGCGGTTCCGGTGACAGAGCTGATCCGCCACCTGAACGTCTACCGGAGGCGTGTCGTATTTCTCGGGGACGGTGTGCCTGTATATGCAGACATGCTGGCGGAAGGGCTTAAAGTCCGGTATTCCTTTGCGCCGTCCTTTATGAACCGGCAGAGAGCGGCAGCAGTCGGCGCTCTCGGGATCCGCTATTATGAAGTGGGCAGGTATGAGACGGCGGCTGAGTTCAGGCCGGTATATCTGAGGAAATCCCAGGCCGAGCGGGAGAGAGCGGAGCGGGAAAAGAATGCGGTTCCCGAAGTGCGCAGGATGACGATGGAGGACGGCGCCGCGGTGGCGGAGATGGAACATCAGCTTTTTCCGGATGCATGGAGCGAGAAATCCATACTGGAGACACTCCAGCGGCCGAATACGATCTGCCTGATTGTGGAAAAGGCAGGGCGGACGGCAGGATATCTGCTTGCATACACGGCGGCGGATGAAGCGGAGATCGCACGGATCGCGGTTGTGAAAGAACTGCAGAGGCAGGGGGCAGCCCGTGCGCTGCTCACAGAGCTGGAAGCCGTCTGCATCGCAGAGAGGATCAAAAAGATCCTGCTGGATGTGCGGTGCAAAAACAGCGCGGCGAGAGCGCTCTATGAGAGCGCGGGGTTTAAGGAAGACGGTATCCGCCAGCGTTTTTATGAAGATCCGGCGGAAGATGCAGTCCTTATGAGCAGAGAACTGGAAAACGTTATATAACAGCGGCAGCAGTTCCCACTATCAATCGCTCAGAAGATCCGATATAATGTTGGCGTAACAAAAAGAAAAAACTGTTTGCTGCTGTCCGGCGCTTCCGTCCGGACACACAGACACACAGGAGGACATTGTATGCGCCGATATCAGTTGAAAGAAACGAAAGAAATAAATAAGATCGTCTGCAATCAGTGCGGGAAAGAGATCAAAGTCGTAGACGGGGCACCCAGAGAGGGAGTTTTCAGCGTAGATCATACGTGGGGATACTTCTCTGACAAAGACGGGGAGAAACACAGCTTCGATCTGTGCGAGTCGTGCTATGACAGGCTGCTCGCATCTTTCAAACTGCCTGCAGACATAGAAGAATAAGACAGAGGGAATATATGTTAGATGTTTGTTTGCTTGGGTGCGGCGGTATGATGCCGCTGCCTTACCGTTATCTCACAGCGCTGATGACACGTTTTAACGGCAGCAGTCTGCTGATCGACTGCGGCGAGGGTACCCAGATCGCGATAAAAGAAAAAGGCTGGAGCTTCAAACCGATCGATGTGATCTGCTTCACCCACTATCACGGCGATCATATCAGCGGTCTTCCCGGTCTGCTCCTTACGATGGGAAATGCAGACAGGACCGAACCCCTGACAATGATCGGTCCGAAAGGGCTGGAACGTGTAGTCGGGTGTCTTCGTGTGATCGCACCGGAGCTTCCCTTTCCTGTCATTTATAAAGAAATCCAGGGCGCGGAGCAGACATTTGAGATGCATGGTTATCGTATCAGGGCGTTCCGCGTCAGTCATAATGTGCTCTGCTACGGGTATACGATGGAGATAGACCGGGCGGGTAAGTTTGACGCCGATAAGGCAAAAGAACAGGACATCCCGCTTAAATACTGGAGCCGTCTCCAGAGTGGAGAGACGATCGACAATGAGGACGGACATTTTACTCCCGATATGGTATTAGGCCCTCCCCGCAAAGGGATCAGGCTGACTTATACGACAGACACACGCCCCGTAGATTCCATCCGGCGAAACGCGGAGAAGTCGGATCTGTTTATCTGCGAGGGTATGTATGGAGAGAAAGATAAGGCTGCAAAAGCGTTGGAATATAAGCACATGACGTTTTATGAAGCAGCGGAACTTGCCCGTACAGCGCAGGTAAAAGAAATGTGGCTGACGCATTACAGTCCGTCTTTGACAAGGCCGGAACCGTATATGAACGATGTGCGGAAGATATTCCCGGCGGCAAAAGCGGGAAAAGACGGAATGTCGGCGGAACTGATGTTTGAAGATTGAGAGGCGTGATATGAAAGAAATTAGAGATCTGAATATCCTTGCGATCGAGACTTCGTGCGATGAGACGGCGGCGGCGGTCGTACACAACGGAAGAGAAGTGCTGTCCAATATCATCTCGTCCCAGATTGATCTGCACAAGCTGTACGGCGGAGTGGTTCCGGAGATCGCATCGAGGAAACATATCGAAAAGATCAATCAGGTCATCGAAGAGGCGTTGAAAGAAGCGGATGTGACGCTGGACGATATTGATGTAGTAGGCGTGACTTATGGACCGGGACTTGTGGGGGCGCTTCTTGTTGGCGTTGCCGAGGCAAAAGCCATCGCATTTGCCAGAAATCTCCCTCTTGTGGGAGTGCATCATATCGAGGGACATATATCCGCGAATTACATCGAACACCCGGAGCTGGAACCTCCGTTTCTCTGCCTCGTGGCGTCCGGCGGACATACACATCTGGTCTGCGTGCAAGAATACGGCAAATATGAGATTCTCGGACGAACAAGAGACGACGCCGCCGGAGAAGCATATGACAAAGTGGCGCGTGCAATCGGACTGGGATATCCGGGCGGACCGAAGATCGACCGCATTGCGAAAGAGGGAGATCCTGACGCTGTAAAGTTCCCGAAAGCGCATATCGACGGAGCAGAGTATGATTTCAGTTTCAGCGGGCTTAAGTCAGCGGTTCTGAATTATATCAACGGATGTAAAATGAAAGAAGAAAACTTCGATCCCGCGGATATTGCGGCGTCATTTCAGAAAGCCGTTGTGGAAGTCCTGGTGGAAAATTCGATGAGAGCTGTCGAGGATCTCGATATGTATAAATTCGCCATCGCGGGAGGCGTGGCGTCCAATACCGCATTGCGCGCGGCCATGAAGCAGGCATGCAAAGAGAAAGGCGTAAAGTTCTATCATCCGTCGCCTGTCTACTGCACAGATAACGCGGCCATGATCGGAGCCGCGGCTTTCTATGACTATCTCGGAGGAACGCAGCACGGCTGGGATCTTAACGCGATCCCGAATTTGAAACTGGGGGAGCGGTAGGATGAAAGAGAAATACTGTACCGCGATCGTGCTCTCGGCAGGGAGCGGAAAGCGCATGGGGACAAAAGTACATAAACAGTATCTGCTCATGGGCGGAAAGCCCGTAATTTATTATTCTCTGAGGGCATTTGAAGACTCGCCGCGGATCGATGAGATCATCCTCGTGTGCGGGGCCGGAGAGGAAGAATATTGCCGACAGGAAATCATAGAGAAGTACGGGATATTCAAGGCGCGGAAGATCATATCCGGAGGGGCTGAGAGATATAACTCCGTCTGGAATGGCCTGAAAGAAACAAAAGACGGGTATGTCTACATCCATGACGGAGCCCGTCCATTTGTAGATGGGGATATGATAGAGCGTGCCTACAAATGTGTATCAGAGCATCATGCCTGCGTGGCCGGGATGCCGTCCAAGGATACGGTCAAGATCGCAGATGCAGATAACATAGTTACGCAGACTCCTGCGCGCAGCAATGTCTGGATCGTGCAGACGCCCCAGGTCTTTGACACGGAGCTTATAAAACAGGCATATGCCATGCTCATGGAAAAAGAAGAGATACGCGTGACGGACGACGCTATGGCCGCTGAGCAGATGCCGGGAGTTTCTGTCCGGCTGTTTTACGGCTCTTATGAGAATATTAAGATCACGACGCCCGAAGATCTCGAGATCGCAGAAGTGTTTTTGAGTAAAATGGCGGCTACAGCCGCAATAAGCACGAAGTGCAGCTTTACGAATGGCGCGGGCTGAACTGTCACATTTTTGAAAAGAAAGTCTTGACACAGATTTTATATCTGTGATAGAATATTCCACGTCGCATAAGGCAATCCTGGAGGATGCCATATATCTGGAGAGGTATCGAAGTGGTCATAACGAGGCGGTCTTGAAAACCGTTTGTCCGAAAGGGCGCGTGGGTTCGAATCCCACCCTCTCCGTTTTAAGGGGGAAGCTTGAAAGAGCTTCCCCCTTTGTATTTGCGTGGGCAACAAGCCAAAATCCGGGCTTGCCCGAGACCCTGGCGGCCGCTTACAATTCCGGAATGTGCCTTTTGGCACTTCCGGTGATTCTGGCATCCTTTTTACTGGCTTTTTACTGGCAGGAACAGCCTGGAGATTGGACGGCAAAAGAAAAATGTGGAATTCGAGTTTAAAGACAGAAAGAATGAGAAAGTTATGGAGCAAGCGTATCAGAAATTAGTAAACTTTCGTGACCTGGGAGGTTTGAGAGGAGCGGATGGGAAAGCGGTGAAAAAGAACCGGTTGCTCCGCTCGGGAGAATTGTCTAAAGTTACAGAGGACGATATTAAAACCTTGAAAGAGATTTACCAGCTTCATAATATCGTGGATCTGCGGACGGAAAATGAGAGGAACAGCGCTCCTGATATGGAAATCCCAGGGACAGTATATTATTCTTTGGATTTCTTCCAGGGAGAAGATGACGGACAGGCAACCGGAAGCGCGGAGCAATTACAGCAGATGCAGAG
>CALWAR010000125.1 GCA_944375765.1 uncultured Mediterraneibacter sp.
TGTCGATCATAACGATCTCCGATGTGAAGTCTTCATAGGAAAGTTTGTACGCGATTGTAGCTCCGACGCTTCCGGCGCCAATGATAGTAATTTTGCTGCTCATAGTTTCTCCTCTGCCTTTCTTTTAAAATTTTTTCTGGAAATAAAAAAGAAATCCTGATCAATACACCGCTGTCTCTGTGCCTAAAAACTTATTTTCATCTAGTATGCTTTCTACATCGGTCTGTGACTCCTCACTTCATTAATCAGATTTCGCTTTTTCTATCATATCACATTGTTAATAATTTGACAACATATGTTTTATATTTTTCAGTTCAGCCATCAGTCTGCCGTTGGACAGATTTATGCTTGCATAAAAATCTGGAGAACGACAGACTGATGTGATGAGCGCCCGTTTATGAGCAAAAATGCGGCGCAGCTGCGGTTAGCACGAAGTGCGGCTTTGCGAATGGCGCGGGCTGAACTGATACTTTCAGCCATCTGCTTGTCAGGAGACGGATTTATGCTTGCATAAGAATCCGGCGACTGACAGGCAGATGTGATGAGCGCCCGTTTATGAGCAAAGGTGCGGCGCAGCCGCGGTCAGCACGGCAGTGCGGCTTTGCGAATGGCGCGGGCTGAACTGATACTTTCAGCCATCAGTCCGTCATTCGACAGATTTATGCTTGCATAAATATCTTCTGTTATTTCCAGTCATTAAAGTTGACAAAAATCTGTGTTTCACCGATAATAACAAATATTAACAGTTCAGCAAATGACCAAGGAGGACTGACTATGAAACAGTGTATGGATTCCGACAATCTGCACCGCCGCCTGAAAAAGATCATCGGACAGGTACAGGCGATCGACCGGATGGTCGACGAAGATATTCCCTGCGAGGACGTCCTCTCTCAAATAAACGCGGCAAAATCCGCCCTGCACAAAGTGGGACAGATCGTCCTTGAAGGACACATCAACCATTGCGTCCGGGATGGTATCGAGCACGGAGACGTAGACCAGACGATCGCGAGCTTTACCAAAGCAGTAGAACGATTTGCAAATATGAAATAACCCCAGCCCACTCATCTTCTCATGAGCAAAGATGCGGCGCGGCCGCAGTAGCACGTCAGTGCATCTTTGCAAATAGCGAACGAGTGGGCGTATGGCACGAATGCTATGCGAGTGGGTGTAAATATAAGGCACACAAAAGTATTCGAGAATTTTTCTCATCTTTTATGTGTTTTTCTTTAGTCTTATTGACAACCCATACCCCTATAGGTATATAATATACCTATACCCACATGGGTATAAATGAATGTCTGTAAGGAGAAATATCATTATGATGAAAAAACTCGAAGAAATCCTGGAATGGGGCGGAGTAAAGCGGGATATCATTTTTCTGATCCTGTCCGGTGCGGCGCTTCTGCTCAGTATCTTAGGATACTCCCCTCTCCCTTTTGACATGGCATGGATTGCCATCATCCTGTGCGGTGTGCCGATCATCATGGAAGCAGTCATCGGACTTGTTACGGAATTCGATGTCAAAGCGGACGTCCTCGTCTCCATCGCACTTATCGCCTCCGTTATTATCAGAGAGGACTTCGCCGCCGGTGAAGTCGCGTTTATCATGCAGCTCGGAGCACTTTTAGAAGATCTGACCGTGGCAAAGGCCCGGGCCGGGATCGAAAAACTGGTCCATCTGACTCCCCGCACTGCCCGGAGGATATCCGGCGCATCTGAAGAGATCATCTCTGCTGAAAATGTCCAGGTTGGCGATCTGCTGCGCGTTCTCCCCGGAGAGGCAATCCCTGTTGACGGAGTGATCACTTCCGGTGAAACATCCGTTGATCAGGCAGTTATGACAGGAGAATCTCTTCCTGTGGACAAAGGCCCCGGAGACGAAGTATCCAGCGGCACGGTAAACCAGTTCGGAGCCTTTGAGATGAGGGCGGCAAAAGTCGGAGAAGACAGCTCGATCCAGCGGATGATCCGTCTGGTACAGTCAGCGGATGCAGGCAAAGCGAAAATCGTAAGTCTTGCAGACCGGTGGGCTACCTGGATCGTGGTGATCGCGCTGACTGCTGCGGCGCTTACATGGCTGATCTCCGGTGAGATCATTCGCGCAGTAACAATTCTTGTCGTGTTCTGTCCATGTGCCCTTGTACTCGCTACTCCTACCGCCATCATGGCAGCAATCGGGAACGCCACAAAACACGGCTTCCTTGTCCGCGAGGGAGACGCGCTGGAACGGCTGGCGGCTGTAAAGAAAATCACATTTGATAAGACAGGGACGCTCACTTACGGCACACCGCAGGTAACTGCTGTCGTAAGTTATCTGAAAGATCTGTCATGGAAAGATCTGTATGCATATACAGCCAGTGCGGAACTTAATTCCGAACACCCTCTCGGAAAAGCCATCGTCCGTTCTTACAGGGAAGAAATGAAACATTCGCCCGCAGCCCCGAAAGACTTTAAAATGCTGCCGGGAAAAGGCGTGTATGCTTTGACAGACGGTCGCAGAGTCCTTGCCGGAAATCCGGAACTATTTGCTGAGAGCGGGATTACTCTCACAGAGGAAATGATCGGAAAGGCTGAAATCTTTCTTGAGAAAGGCTGCACTGTCGTCTATCTCGCAGTTGACAGCAGAAGTGCCGGTTTTATCGCTCTTTCCGATACACTGCGCCAGGATGCTGCGGATACGATAGACGCCGTAAAAGTCTGCGGCGTGACTCCTGTTCTTCTGACGGGAGACCATGAAAATGCCGCCGGACATATTGCCCGGCAGCACCACATCAGCGAGGTTCACGCAAACTGCCGGCCCGAAGACAAACTGAACTGGATCGATTCGTACGAAAAAGAGAAACAGCCGGTTTGCATGATCGGAGATGGAATAAACGACGCCCCGGCGCTTAAGAAAGCCTGCGTAGGCATCGCCATGGGTAAGATCGGAAGCGACATTGCAGTGGATGCCGCGGATATCGCTCTGGTAAACGATGATATCCGTAAACTCCCTCATCTTCTGCGGCTTGCAAAAAGGATGATGACGACGATCCGCCTGAATCTGACATTCTCTATGACCTTGAATTTTGCGGCGATCATTCTTGCCATGACCGGCATATTGAATCCGGTCGTAGGCGCGCTGGTACATAACGCCGGTTCCGTGCTGGTCATCATAAACTCTGCGCTGCTTCTGAGATGGAAAGAGAGGCGGTGGAAACGGTGAGCCTGTGCTCCCTGCTTTTCTTCCAGATACTCCGTCATTTCGCGTATTTATGTAGAAGCTTTTGCCGAAGTCTCTCATTGAGGCTCCAGCAAAAGTTTTTTTCTTACCTCAGCCATCCTTGCGCGGAACTCCTCATAGAACGCCGCATCATCAAGAGCCATATAAGACGTCTCATAAAATCTGCGGAGTATGTATAGTGTCAGGATCCTCGTGTTATCATCATCCAATGTCTCCAGCGCAGTCTCACATTCATTTAAGAAATCGTGCCACTCCATGATATAACTCTCATAGGCTTTCAGATTCGGGATACCAAGCCACTTTTTAATCTTCACTTTCCCGCGGTCTTTTCTTGAGCATTCATGGATCTGGATAAAATACTTAAATCCGTTTTCCTCATAATATCTTCCGAGAGGATACAGGCGGCAAAGGCCCGGTCTGCAGCTGTGGATCGAACATCGGCCCGTATCATCGAGAAACGGACAGGCATCTTGTTGCACATCCATCTTCAGATCAGGCAGAACCATGCCGTCCACAACCCCGAGCTCGATGTAGTTTTCTGCCATCAGCGCCGGAAAATCTTTTTTTATTCCTCTGTGCAGCCGCCAGATATCCATCGGATCCAGGATGATCGAGCTCCCCATCCCCCGGCAGCAGTCCGAACATCCTTTACAGTCATGGCAGTCCGCTTTCACCATATCCCCGGAGGAATAAAGCCTGCCGTCGGATATCTCGTTTATATCTACGTTTCGTTTCATACGAATCTTCTCCTGTCTGTTACACACATTAAATATGGATAAGTTTTGCTCTCCCGAAACGAGTTGTCAAGGACTTTTTAATCAAATTCACAAAAAAGCTACAATTTTGCGGTTTTTACCGGCCCTGAATTTTACCGGTTCCCGTTGATTTTTTCGCTCGTTCTGTGTATAATAAAAGTAGGAAAATCCCTACTTTCCATATTTCAGAAAGGTGGTGCAAAATCATGGCAGCAAATACGTTTGTGGACAATGCCAAAGTCATGGCAAAAGGGCAAATCACAATCCCAAAGGATGTCCGTGATGTGCTTGGTGTATCAAGCGGTGATCGGGTAACTTTCATCGTTGAGGGAAACACTGTCCGCATTGTCAATTCTGCTGTTTACGCTATGCAGATGCTTCAGCAAGAAATGGCCGGAGAAGCAGAACGCACCGGCCTGACCTCGGAAGATGATGTTATGG
>CALWAR010000126.1 GCA_944375765.1 uncultured Mediterraneibacter sp.
TAACTTCTGTTCCGCTCTGATATGGGTCATCGGACAGTCTCTGAAGAACGACCATTTTACCTGAATCACCTTCATCTGCGGCTTTGACAGCGGCGCCGCCCACCTGGTAGGCTTCCAGGATATCTACGCGGGAAGCGCAGTGAGAAGCGGAACGCTGCAGTGAACTCAGCTCGATAGAGCGCGTCTTACAGCCGAACTCACCGGCGATGTAGCTTGCAAGATAATTTGCCGTACCGGAGAGCTGTTTGTGTCCGAAAGCATCTACAAAGTCAATGCTCTGCCCCAGCTCGCACACATAGCGTCCGTCCTCAAGGCGGATGCCCTCAGATACAGCGACAACGACAGAGGGCTTCTGTGAAAGCAGCTCTTTTACTTTAACGCTGAAAGATTCAATGTTAAACGGAAGCTCAGGGAGATAAATGAGATCCGGTCCTGAGCAGTCCTCGCCTTTTGCGAGCGCTGCAGCCCCGGTGAGCCATCCGGCATTTCTGCCCATGATCTCTACTATAGATACGAGCCCTTTTTTGTATTCGAGGCAGAAACTGTCGCGGATGATCTCCTTTACAGAAGTCCCGATATATTTTGCCGCGCTCCCGTAGCCCGGCGTATGGTCTGTAAGCGCAAGGTCATTGTCGATCGTTTTCGGGCATCCGATAAAACGTGTCGGGTGCCCTGTCACGATGGCGTAATCGGAAAGCTTTTTGATAGTATCCATGGAATCATTGCCTCCGATGTAGACAAAAGCTTCGATGTTCAGTTTATCCAATATGCTGAATATCTTTTCGTATACACCTTTATCCTCATAGATCTCAGGCAGCTTGTAACGGCATGAACCTAAAAATGCCGCCGGCGTTCTCTTTAAAAGTTCTGCATCAAGTTCATTTGTAATATATTCGGACAGATCGATATAGCGCTCCTGCATCAGCCCCTGGATACCATGGAGCATCCCGTATACTTTAGCGGCCCCGCGGTCCTTGGCGGTGCGGTAAACTCCTGCAAGGCTTGAGTTTATCGCCGCGGTGGGCCCCCCTGACTGTCCGACGATCACGTTTCCTTTCATTGTCTTACCTCCGTTCTGCAATTAGTCATTTTGAGAAAATGTATCTCAAAGCGCTTATATATACAGTTTAGTGCATAATCACTAATTTGTAAATGAAAAAATATAGATATTAGACAAAATAACGAAAAAACAGGAGTGCAAGAGATATAAAGAGAAAAAGATGGTATACTTGTTGAAAACAATAAGATCAGCCGCGGACTTCAGAAATACAGTACCGCGCAGAAGAGGTGGAAAATGAAGAAGTATGATTATCTGATCGTGGGAGCCGGACTGTATGGTGCGGTGATGGCGCATGAACTGGGGAAAAAGGGGAAAAGATGTCTGGTGATCGACCGCAGGGACCATATTGCGGGAAATATTTACTGCGAGGACATCGAGGGGATCCATGTCCATAAGTACGGTGCGCATATCTTTCACACTTCAGACCGGAAGATATGGGATTATGTGAACCAGTTTGCGGAGTTTAACAATTATATCAATTCACCGGTGGCCGTGTACAAAGATGAA
This sequence comes from uncultured Mediterraneibacter sp., assembly GCA_944375765.1. GTDB lineage: Bacteria > Bacillota > Clostridia > Lachnospirales > Lachnospiraceae > Mediterraneibacter. The sequence goes on from CALWAR010000126.1 coordinate 1,568, forward strand.
CTCTATAATCTGCCTTTTAATATGAACACATTCAGCAGGATGTGGGGGATCAGGACTCCCCAGGAAGCGCGGGAGATCATCGAGCGTCAGAGAAAGGAAACTGGTATAACAGAACCGAAAAATCTTGAGGAACAGGCGCTGTTTCTTGTGGGAAGAGATATCTATGAGAAGCTGGTCAAAGGATATACGGAAAAACAGTGGGGCAGAAAGTGTACAGAACTTCCCGCTTTTATCATCAAGAGACTTCCATGCCGCTTTACCTATGATAATAATTATTTCAACGACAGATATCAGGGGATACCTGTCGGCGGTTTTACTCCGATCATAGAAAAGATGCTTTCGGGAGCGGAAGTGCGTACAGGTGTAGACTTCTTTGAATTCAGAAAGGAAAATCCCGATATCGCGGACAAGATCATATTTACCGGTATGATCGACGAGTACTTCGGCTATCAGCTCGGGGCGCTCGAATACCGTTCCGTGCGGTTTGAGACGGAAGTGCTTGACTGTGCGAACTATCAGGGAAATGCGGTAGTCAACTATACGGACAGAGAAGTGCCGTATACGCGTATCATAGAGCATAAGCATTTTGAGTTCGGGCAGCAGGAGAAGACCGTGATATCAAGGGAGTATTCTTCAGAGTGGAAAGTGGGCATGGAGCCGTATTATCCTGTCAATGACGAGAAGAATAATGCGCTGTTTGAGAAATATAAAGAACTTGCCGCAAAAGAGAAAAACGTGATCTTCGGCGGACGCCTGGGCGATTACAGATATTATGATATGGACAAAGTGATCTCTGCGGCGCTGCAGCGGTATGAAGAGATCGCGGAAGATTAGCAGAAGATTAGTGCGCTGCGGTACTTGCTTTTTTCCTGAGATTCGAGTATGATACATATACCCGGATCGGTCTGATCTTTGGATGTTCTTAAATTCTACATCGTTTTCCGGTGAAAACTCATTGGAGATGGAGTGTATCTGAGCTGACGGGCAGTTGAGGGACTGCCCGGGCGGCTTTATACGCAGCTGATAGAAAATTGCATATGGAAGAAATGTATGAAGTTCTGAAGTTTATTGAACACGGCGATCATTGCAGGCAGAGTCTGGACTGTGTGCGGGGGACTACGCTGCTTGCTTATCTGCGGGACGCTCCTGAGATAGAAAAAGAGGCCCTGCTGCGATGGTTCAGAGAACTTGCGGTGTGTGTGGACCAGTTCCACAGATGCAGGAAAGGACAGGATTTCCGGTATCTGAATCCATGCAGTATTGTGATCTCGGAAGAAGGGCGGCTTATGCTGCTTGATATGGACGCGCCCGATAATTCAGCGGCAGCCAGGCGGATGCAGAAAGGCGCTGTGCGTGAACACTTCGTAAAGCCGGTATACAGAATGGGCGTGAGAAAAAACAATGAGGCGGATCTCTTTGCTTATGGCAGGACGATACAGTTCATGCTTGCATGCACGGAAGTCTCTCCGCCCCTGACCAGGCGTGAAGAGATGAAACTGCAGAGAGTGATCGGGCGCTGCACCGGAGAGAAAAAAAGATATGAGAATATGCAGCAGATCATAGCCGATCTGCCGGCAGTTTCCGGAAAGCGGCGTGTCCGGGGCGACAGATGCACAGACGGCCGCCCGGGCGGCAAAAGAAAGTTGTTGTCTGTCTTCGCACTCAGTACAGCGGCATGTCTGCTCCTGTGGACAGCAGTCTTTGCAAGAGGGCAGGAGGATCAGGAAGCCAGGGAAAACGTGGAAATACCCGAATCCACTGCCTTTGTGCCCGCGGATGACTTGCAAGAGGAACTGGAACTTGGGGTACAGACAGATGATACAGAGAGCAGATACACCGCAGAAGTGAGTTTAATAGTCGGCACGGGGACAGAGAGACTCAGGGCGGCGGCCGAAAAGACCATACTTGAGGAGGAACTGCTCCTTGCATACGGAAGACTGACGGAGCTGGAAAAAGATGCGGCTGTAGCAGAGGAGACAGCTATAAAAAAGATGGAACTTGAGGCGGCCAGAGGAGATCATAATGCGGCCCTGCTCACAGGGAGAGAAGCGCTGGCAAAGATAAAGGAATCAGAAAAAATAGCAGAATTGCTGGAAATATATGAAAGGGAGGCGGAGAAGATCTAAATGCAGCCCATCTGCTGTTTGTCTTGTTTCTGATAACTTTGATTCGGGCAGGCACAGTGGAGCGATCGCGGAATTAAGAAGAATAACCGGATTCTGACAATAGGTCAGAACCCGAAAAAAGCCCGTAAAAAGGGAGGATGCCGGGTAGCTGATCGGCTCAGCTCCCGGCATGTATTATGAAAAAGTTTATTCAAAAAACTTGTCAGCGTCTTAGTTAAGTGTTTTATATTGTTTCCCTTTCGATGGTTTTAGTATATGTGAGAGAAATGAAGAAAACATGATAATAAAATGAAAGATTTTTAAATGATCAATGAACAAATTATGAACGCTGTGAGGGCGAAAAAAGTAAAAGACCGATGGGGGAGCCATCGGTCTTTTGAGGGGAGTATAAATAATTAATAAGGGGTTGTAGAAAATAACCTTTCTACAATGAACAGTATAATATACAGAACTGGAAAAAGCAAGAAAAATTTTTTAAAATTGTCAAATTCTGATGGAGAATAAAAAAACGAATAAAACCATGGGAAAAAGGGATACTAACACTGAATCAAAAAAACAGGAGGGATTACTCATGGCAAAGAACTACAGTAATACAAACAATTCCAACAAAAATTCCAACAAAAACACCACATCCTCTTATGGGGATACTCAGAGCAGGAACAAAAATTCCAACAAGAACAGCAACAGCACACGTTCCAACGTATCCGACAGCAGAAACTGCGGGAGAAATATGGACACATTTGATGAGTCTGACCGCTACTAGATAAAAAAAGAGGTCAGAAAGACATTCTGTCAGGACGGTAATGCGCGTCGAAACGAGCCGTGCGAATTACCGCCCTGCGGCAGAGCAATGGCAGGAAAGGGGACGCCCCAGAACCTGTGAACCTTATGATTCACAGGAAGGGGGGCTCCTCTTTTTTTATTAAAAATATCCAATTATAAAGAAAGTTAAATTGGATATAGTGCATAAAAATTCCATAAAAAATTTAGTGAAATAGCAGAAAAGTTAAAAACAAACATATATTTATGTAACGAACATATAATACTGTTGTTCATATTCACAAAAAATGATAATATTCATATATAAAGAAACAAAATAATCATAAAAGGAGGAAGTGAAATGAGCAAGATCGACGAGATAACACGAGAGAGCTGGATCATGAGTACATTTCCGGAATGGGGAACCTGGCTGAACGAAGAGATTGAAAATGAAGAAGTGAAGCCGGGAACCATTGCTATGTGGTGGCTTGGATGTACGGGGATCTGGTTCAAAAGTCCGGGAGGATGCAATATCACGGTTGATCTCTGGTGCGGTAACGGCAAGCGCACACATGGGGACGGGAAGATGAAAGTGGGGCATCAGATGGCAAATATGTGCGGCGCGAGAGCAATGCAGCCAAATCTGAGGGCAGTTCCATTCGTCATCGATCCATTTGCAGTCAAGTCGATAGATGCGGTTCTTGCAACCCACTATCACCAGGACCACATGAGTGCAGAATATGCTTCGCATGTGATCAAAAGCGGAATGACCACGACGGATGAGAGCGGAAAGGAAATACCGGTGCCTTTTATCGGCCCGGAAAAATCAGTGGAGCTCTGGAAGAAGTGGGGGGTTCCGGCGGATCGCTGTGTTACCGTGAAGCCGGGCGACTCTGTCAAAATCAAGGACATTGAGATCATTGCCCTGGATTCCTTTGATCGCACCTGCCTTGTGACGACAGACTCGCAGGGGCCGGACAGAGAGGAACTGACCGGAAAATGTCCGATGGATATGGACGAGAAAGCAGTAAACTATCTGTTAAAGACACCGGGGGGCAATATTTATCACAGCGGTGATTCACATTATTCCATATACTTTGCGAAGCACGGAAAGGATCATGATATTGATGTGGCTTTTGGCTCATTCGGGGAAAATCCGATAGGCATGCAGGATAAAATGACTTCTGTCGACGTGCTCCGCATGGCGGAAACTCTCAGATGTAAAGTTGTGATTCCGATCCACTATGATGTGTGGACGAATTTTATGGCAGATATCAATGAGATCAAGGTTCTCTATGATATGAAAAAAGACCGCTTGGGATATCAGTTCCATCCTTTCTTCTGGGAAGTGGGCGGCAAATATGTGTATCCCACCGACAAAGACAAGCTGGCGTATCACCACAGACGGGGATTTGAGGACTGCTTTGAAGCGCCTCAGAACATTCCGTTCCGTTCCCTGTTATGATCAGAGTGGGAGGGAATGGATTGTTAAGAGAATTTGTGGAAAAAAACCATGTAAAATTTGCAGAGTCAGCCAAAGACTGGAAAGACGCAATCCGCATGAGCTGCGAAACACTCGAAGCAGACGGTACGGTGGAAGAAAATTACAAAGAAGAGATCATAGCCTGCGTGGAAAAATATGGGCCTTATATCGTCATCGCTCCAAACATTGCGATGCCTCATTCGCAGGAGGGGGCGCATGGTGTACATAAGACAGAGATTGCTTTTATGAAACTGCAAAAGCCTGTGAGCTTTGAACCGGGAAATCCGGAGATGGACGCTCAGCTCTTCTTTACGCTGGCTTCCTGCAATCCCGATCAGCACTTAGACAATATGAGCAGGCTCTCCGAGATGCTCTGCAACGAGCAGGTTGTGGAGGAACTGGCAAAGGCTGAGACAATGCCTGATCTGCTAAAGATCCAGGAGCAATATCTGGACTGAAACAAAAGAAAATCTGATTATCTAAAGAAATCGAGGTGTCAAAATGAATATTTTAGTAACCATATGGGAATATTTTGCAACCAATATTTTACAGCAGCCTGCTTTTATGATCGGTCTCATCGTTATGATCGGGTACATACTTTTAAGAAAACCGTGGTATGACATACTGGGCGGGACGCTGAAGACCATCGTGGGTTATCTGATACTGACAGTAGGATCCGGCGGCCTCACAAACAACTTCCGTCCGGTTCTTGTAGGACTGGGGGAACGCTTTAACATGGACGCTATGGTGATCGACCCATATTTCGGGCAGAATGCAGTGACCGCCGGAGTGGAGGAAGTGTTTGGAAAAGGCTTTGGAGACGTTATGATCCTGCTTTTCATCGCGTTTATCGTGAATATACTCCTGGTGCGTTTCTCGAAGATCACAAAAATGCGCGCACTTTTTACTACAGGACATGTGCAGGTCCAGCAGAGCGCAACAGCTTACTGGCTGATCATGTTCGCCCTGCCGGGACTTCTTACAAACCATGTTGGCATGCTTGTCGTCATGGCGATCCTCCTGGGCGCTTACTGGGCGGTAGGATCTAATCTTACTGTCAAGCCCTGCCAGGAAGTGACGGATGGAGCGGGTTTCTGTCTGGCTCACCAGCAGATGTTCGGAGTGGCGTTTAACTACTGGCTTGCAGGAAAACTGTTTGGAAACGAAAATAAGAAAAACAAAGGGAAAAAAGTAAAGAGGATCGAAGATATCGAACTTCCCGGATTTATGTCCATATTTAATGACAATATGGTATCGGCGTCTGTCCTGATGCTCATTTTCTTCGGGGCGATCCTGTGCGTGCTTGGAAGAGACTATCTCACAGAAGCGGGATTCCTGGCAGAAGGTCAGAGCATGGTATTCTATGTGATCCAGACATGTCTGTACTTTGCAGTCTATCTTGCGATCCTGCAGCTTGGCGTAAGGACGTTCGTCGCGGAACTGTCAGCCTCTTTCCAGGGCATAGCCGACAAGATTCTTCCGGGCTCTATGCCTGGCGTTGACTGTGCGGTTATCTTCGGCTTCGGCGCATCTAATGCAGTACCTCTTGGGTTCATCGCAGGATTTATCGGACAGATTCTGGCGATTGCAATCCTTGTGCTGATGCAGAGTCCGGTGCTTGTTATCTGCGGCTTTGTGCCGGTATTCTTTGACAATGCGACGATCGGAGTGTTCGCAAACGAAAAAGGCGGTTTAAAAGCAACGCTGATTCTTCCGTTCATTTCAGGGCTGTGCCAGGTGTTTGGCTCGGCGATCATCGCGGGATGGGTCGGAATGGCAGCGTACGGCGGATACCTCGGCATGTGGGACTGGGCAGTCGTATGGCCTGTGTTTACTGTAGCGATGAAGTATTTAAGCTATGCGGGACTGGCTGTTGTGGCAATTGTGCTGTTCATCATACCGCAGATCCAGTATCTGAAAGACAAAGAAGGCTATTTCCTTATGACAGAGGACTACGAGGCGTATAAGGAGCTGAAAGCAAAACAGGCGCAGGCGAAATGATCCGGGCGCAGGGAGCAGAGGCTTTTTAGGAAGTAAAGCAAATGTTACACATATGATGCCCGGAGCGACGCTGCGGGCATGAAAGGAGAAAGAGAATGGCAGGTCAGAATTTAAAGTTTTTAGTATGCTGTGCAAACGGAGCAGGCTCCAGTCTTATGGCACAGATGGCTCTTGAGAAAGTTCTCAGGAAATATGGAATTACAGCGGGAAAAGTCCACCACTGTCCGCTGTCGGAAGGGAAAAGCAGCGCGGCACAGTATGATGTGATCGTTTGTGCCCAGAATTTTGCCAATATGTTTGGAGACGCTGAGAAAAAAGGCGTCAAAGTGATTCCCCTTAAAAATGTGATGTCAGCCCCGGAAATAGAGACAAAACTCAAAGAAAGTGGTATTATTGACTAAAAACAGACTATGAGGTGAGCTGATGAAGAGAGAACGCGCATATGTGGAGGCGAGGAGAAACGAGATTCTTGAGATCATGAAAGAAAATCCCAAAGTTATGGTG
>CALWAR010000127.1 GCA_944375765.1 uncultured Mediterraneibacter sp.
GATTTGCTATAAGCAGTTTGAGTATGGCGTATTCAGTCTGCGTCAGTCTGACCGGCGTGTCTGCAACTGTTACGGCATGGGCGTCCGTATTCATACGGATCGCATCGAAAGAGAGAATCCCGGATGAATTCCGATCGGTGCTTTTTCGGAGCTGTACAGTGATGCGTGCCAGAAGTTCGGAAGTGTCAAAGGGCTTAGTAATATAATCTGCAGCTCCGCCCAGAAGGAGATCCACTTTATCGGAGACTTCAGCTTTTGCGCTCACGACGATCACAGGGATATCTTTGATGAGCGGAAGAAGCTCCTCGCCGCTTAAGCCCGGAAGCATCAGATCCAGCAAGATGAGATCCGGGCGGCGGGAAGAGAGATACAGGAGTGCTTCCGTGCCGGAGTAGGCGCGTGCAACAGCGTAGTTTTCCTTTGTGAGAAGTTCTTCCAGCATATCGCCGATATATATGTCATCATCTACGATCAGTATTGTTTTCAAGACAGTTACCTCCGGATAAATGTATGGTCACGGTTTATTTTAGACAGGATATGGGCGAAATTCAAGACACAATAAAGAGAATATAGAAATTAAAACTGTTAGTGCGTATGATGACGAAAAACCATGAAGCGGAAATTGATGATGTATCTTCTGGTTGACAGAGCACAGGAAACATGATATAGATTAGTTAAAACTAACTGATGCGGCGAAGGAGGAAACATCATGGAGGAATACTTTGGGCTGCTGCAGCGTTCCCCCTTATTTGAATCCGTGGATATGGAGGGAATACGGAATATTCTGCACTGCCTGGAGGCCTATGTGAGCACGGTTGGAAAGGGAGAGATTGTCTGTCATTACGGTGACAGGATTGTATGGGCAGGCATTGTTCTGGAGGGAAAGGTGGCTCTGATCGCGCCCGGCAGCAATGTGGAGGAGTCCAGCATCCGTCTGGCGGTTCCGTCAGAGGCTTTTGGCTGTTCCCATTCCTGCCTGCAGAACCAGCCTTCTCAGGTCACAGTGGTGGCGCGGAAAAGGTCGAAGATACTCTTCCTGAAGCTTTCAAAACTGCTGCGGCGGGAGGCTATGGGCTGCCGGTACGCCTCTCTGGTGACGGCAAATCTGCTGAGGCAGACGGCGGCTGCGAATCTGATCCAGGGGCGCAGAATTCATGTGATGAGCCAGAAGTCTATCCGGGATAAGCTTCTGCTTTTTCTGAAGCAGAACCGGGAAGAAAGGACGGATGTCCTGCTGACCATGAACCGGCAGGAACTGGCGGATTATCTTGGGACGGAGCGCAGCGCCCTTTCGAGGGAAATGGCGCGGATGAAGAAAGAGGGACTGATCGATTACTGTCGCAAAGAGATAAAAATTCTCAGGGAAAACTGATTTTGGTTGCGGCTGCAACTGAAATTTTACAGCAGATACTTTATACTGTTCCACAAGTTAGCCAAAACTAACTTGTGGAACTTTTTCATTTTGCAGAATTTTTCTGTACAGACCGTCATTTATAAGGAAGGAGACATTATGAAAAAAAGATGGAGAGGTACAGTGGTTCTGTTGGCCGCCGCCCTGCTTCTGGGCGCCTGCGGTACGGCAGACAGTACAGGTACGGCAGAAAATGCCGGGGATACAGCGAGTCTGAGCGAAGTTGCGGCCGCGTCGGATGCGGGGCAGAATCCGGAAGCGGCAGAGACAGCGTCCGGGGAGGAACAGAGCGGGACGCACATCGTGGTGGATCACGCAGGCAATCAGGTGGCAGTGCCGGATCAGATCGATCGTGTCGTGATCGACCAGATTCCCATTCTGTCAACCTACATGGCGTATTTTGAGGGCTCGGCTCCCTATATCGTCGGATACTGCGGCTCATTCAAGGATACGATTAATGAAACTGTGCTGAAAAATATTGCGCCGGAGCTTCTGGAATCTGAGGAAACCGTGTATGCACAGTCGGATCTGAATATAGAGGAGATCATGAAGCTGGAACCGGACATCATCCTTTACAATGCCAACAACGCAGAGCACGCGGAGATTCTGAAAGCAAGCGGTATTCCAGCCGTAGGCTTTGCAACCATAGGCGCGGAGACGCCGGCGGATCCGCTGGAGCGGTATGAGGAATGGCTGCGGCTTCTGGAGGATGTTTTCAAAGAAGACGGGAAGATGGACAGCTTTCTGGAGAGGGGAGATGAAATCGTGGCGGACGTGAAAACCCGCATAGCAGCGATCCCGGAAGACAAAAGACCGTCTTCTATGATTTTGTATCAGGTTGCAGACGGCGTGCCCCAGGTAGCCGGACAGGGTGTGTTCGGGCATTACTGGCTGGAGCATTTGGGCGTACAAAATGTGGCGGAAGATACCCAGGGATTTGCCCAGGTAAGCTTTGAGCAGATCTATGCCTGGGATCCGGAAGTTATGTTCCTGAATGGTCCGGGCCTTATGAAGCTGACGGTACAGGATATTATGGGCAATGCAGTAGAGGGAGCGGACTTCTCGACGATTCAGGCCGTGGAGAACGGACGTGTCTATGATACGACGCTTGGGATGTGGAACTGGTTCACGCCAAACCCGGACGGACCGCTGGTGCTGGCCTGGCTGGCCTGCAATGCTTACCCGGAGGCTTTCGAAGATTATCCTCTTGAGGATACAATCCGTGACTATTACAATGAGTTCTATGGATATGAAATAACAGATGATGAATTGGAGGGAATGCTTCAGTTGCAATGAAAGACGGTTTTTGGATTCGGAAAAATCATTTTACCCCGGCGGCAGTGATCTGCATGATCCTGCTGCCGGCAGCAGCGGCGCTGATCTGCATGTGCATCGGAAGAATGTCGCTTCCTGTGCCGGAAGTGATACGGACGCTTGCGGGCGCTCTGCTCCATGGAGAGACAGACAGCCAGAATTATTCTATCATCATGAACCTGCGGCTGCCCAGAATCCTGATGGCAGTCATCATAGGCGCGGGCCTGACCTGTGCCGGAGATACCTTTCAGGCGCTGTTTTCCAATCCTCTTGCGACGCCCGACATTCTGGGTGTGTCCAGCGGGACATGCGTGGGAGCGATTCTGGCGATCCTGACGTCCAGAAGCATTCTGGAAACGCAGCTCATCGCCCTGGTTTTCGGCCTGGTTTCCGTGTGGATCACGCTCCGGCTTGCGCGAAATAAGGAAAGCCAGCCCGTCGTGTTTCTTGTGCTGGCCGGCGTCATTATTTCCTCTTTATTTGACGCGGTGGGTTCTCTGCTGAAATATACGGCGGATCCGATGAACGAGCTGCCGGAGATCACCTACTGGCTGATGGGGAGCTTTACAAGCGCGTCCTATAAGGAAATTCTGATCGGATCTCCGCTGATTTTAATCGGCATTCTGATCATTTATCTGCTGCGCTTCCGGCTGAATATTCTGTCTCTGAGCGAAGATGAGGCGAAAGCAAGCGGCATTGACTTGAAAAAGACAAGGCTGATCTTTATTCTGGCTGCGACGATGATTACAGCGTCCTGCGTCTCCATGTGCGGGCAGGTCGGCTGGGTAGGGCTTCTGATTCCGCACTGTGCAAGAATGCTGACAGGCAGTAACAACCGCTTTGTCATTCCGGCCAGCATCAGCCTGGGGGCCAGCTTTATGATTGTCATTGATACGCTTTCCAGGAGCATCAGTGTCATAGAGCTGCCGCTGTCGGTGCTCACGGCTATTCTGGGAGCGCCTGTATTTATCTCGCTGCTGAAAAAGAACGGGAGGAATCTAAGATGATACTGGAGGTGAAGAATGGCTGTTTCGGCTATCCGAAGCAGCCGGAGATTCTCAAAGACATCAGTCTGACTTTAAATCCCGGCAGCATTCTGGCGATTCTGGGGCCCAATGGCATCGGAAAGACGACGCTTTTAAAGTGTATGGTGGGACTTCTGAAATGGAAAAGTGGACGCTCCATTTTGGATGGCCGTGATATTGACACCCTTTCTTCCAGAGAAATCTGGTCCAGAATCTCCTATATTCCGCAGTCCCATGCCTTTGCCTTTTCCTTTACCGGGCTGGAAATGGTGATGCTGGGGCGCAGCGCCCATCTGGGAGTTTTTGAGCAGCCCGGAGCCAGGGAACTTCGCATGGCGGAGGCTATGATGGAGCGGACAGGGATTACGCGGCTGGCATACAAGGACTGCAACCAGATGAGCGGCGGGGAGCTGCAGATGGTGCTGATCGCCCGGGCTTTGATTAACGAGCCGGAGCTTATGATCCTCGATGAGCCGGAGACGGGACTTGATTTTCACAATCAGATTCTGGTTCTGGACATGATAGAAAGGCTGTCCCACGATGAGGGCATCTGTGCGGTGATGAATACTCATTATCCGACCAATGCGCTCTCTGTATCGGACTACGCATTTATGCTGAACAATGAGGGCAGCTTTCTGCATGGATCTACAGGGGAAGTTTTGAATGAGGAAAACATTTCCCGTTACTTTGAGGTCCGTGTGGCAGTTAATGAATTTCAGTACAGGGGGAAGACAGTGAAAAGCATTGTTCCCGTCTCCCTGGCGGAGTAGTAAAGGAGGATAAGAGTGAAAGATTTGGAAAAAATTTTTGGAAAGACAATGGAAAACTATCGGCACTATCAGGAGGAGATGCCTGTGCTGCAGGAATTTATCATGGGATACCGCTGGCTGGCGGCGGCCGACACGAAAGGACGGCTTTCACAGGCTCTTCGGGTTGGCCGGGAAAAGCCGCGGGAACAGTACGAGAGTGTGCTGCGCTCTTTGATCGGAAAGACGGCGGAAAACTGCCTGGAGCAGCTGTTTGCCTGGGGAGATCCGGAATTTCGCACGATTGCAGTAAGCCTCCTCAATCTGCTTGGCAAGCCTTTCAATACGCCCAAGAGACTGGCAGACCGGGGAATACAAAGGAGCGAGGGGCTGCGTTTTGCATATGACGTGCAGGGGAAAAAGGCCGGAGTCATCGGATATGGGCTTTACAATGACTTCTTTTTCGGAAAATGCGCGGAGTTTCATGCCTTTGATTTTCGGGGGCCAAAGGGAATCCTGAGCGCCCGGATCGGGGAGCAGGAGACGAAGGTATATCCGGAAGGAATCTGCTGGCATCTGGGGGCGAGCGCGCTGGAGTTCCCGAAGGCGCTCGGAGAGCTTGACATTGTTGTCATGACAGGCTGCACAATCGTGAACGACACCTACCGCGACATCCTGAAAGCCTGCAGAAAGGCCCGGATCCGCGGAATCTACGGGCCAAGCTGTGAGCTCTGCCCCGAGTATCTGTTTGATCTCGGATACAATTATATTTTCAGCGCTTCCGTAAATAATAAAGAGGACTATTTAAAAGAGGTCTTTGCTCCTCTGCCTGAGGGCAACGACTTGTATTATATGGACACATATGAGCTGGCAAGGGGATAATGCAAATGGAGTACGGAGTATTTAAAATAGAAGAAGAACACAGGCCAAAAGCAGCTCTGACGATTTCTACGGATGCCTGCCTGGGCGGGGCAGGAAAGGTACATTTCTTTTCACTGGGACCTCATACAGATATCAGCCCGGAGCGGTACGACTCTCCGGCCATCTATATCGGGGCGGGAGGCCAGGCGGATTTTGTGCTGGGAGACGGACGTGAGCAGGAAGTCCGGGGAGAAGACTCTTTTTCTCCGGTACGGCTGGAGAAGAGCGGAGTATTGTTTGTTCCGGGCGGGATACTCTGCGGAATGAAAGCCCGGGAAACAGGTTTTGTATATACAGAAATTTTATTGGAAAAGGAGACGAAGATGAACGAAATTTTAAAACCGGCAGAGGTATTCTGCCTGAAAGATATGATTGATTACGAAAAGGGCAGCATTTCAAATATGGATCTGGCGTCCGGCAGCGGCGCGAAGCTGATGATCCTGTCCTTTGACGAGGGCTGCGCGCTCTCCGAGCACCGGGCGCCCGGCGACGCCCTCCTGTTTGCGCTGGAGGGAAAGGCCGTGGTCGGTTATGAAGGCAAGGACTATGCTATCCGGGAAGGGGAGAATTTCCGGTTTGAAAAGAACGGTCTGCACAGCGTAAGGGCAGACGGCCGCTTTAAGATGGCGTTGCTTCTGATGCTGGAAAGATAGATAAGAAAGGACGTCCTGCACAGGATAACAGGAAGAGGGAGTTCCCGATCATATAAAAAATATACCCCCGCCAACTTATGGAAACTAAAAAGAAAAGTATAGCCGCAAAAGAGCATAGTTCTTTTGCGGCTATACTTTTAAGCGATCATTACGCTGCCGACAAGGGATCGGGTATATGAGAAGTGATATATACTTGCCAGAAAAAACATGCTGTGCTATCATGTCTATAACACATCAGAGAAAGGAGCTTGCTATGATCATAGAAGTTGATTTTGACAGCGATGAAGCTATTTATATCCAGCTCTGCAATCAGATTATCATGGGGATCGCGACGTCTGTGATCCATGAAGGAGATTCTCTCCCGTCCGTGCGCCAGCTTGCAGACACCATCGGAGTGAATATGCACACGGTGAACAAGGCGTACAGCGTACTCAAAAGAGAGGGGTATATAAGCCTTGACAAAAGACGCGGCGCTGTGATCGCCCTTGATGTGGACAAGATTGAGCAGCTTGAGGAAATGCGGCGCGAGCTGAAGATCGTGCTTGCACGGGGATGCTGCAAGAATATCTCCCGCCGGGAAGTGCATGACCTGGTAGATGAGATATTTGACGACTATGAATAAACTTTCAGGAGGAATTTATGAATATATCATTCACCAAACAGGCGGAAAAGTCTGTTCGTTATGCTGCGAAGAAAGCAAAGGAGATGCGGCACCCGTATATTGGAACGGAACACCTGCTCCTGGGACTCCGCCAGGAGTATTCCGGGGTGGCGGGGCAGGTTCTTGCACAGAACGGAGTGGAAGAAGAGAAGATACTGCGGCTGATGGATGAACTGATCGTACCGCAGAAAGACGTGCTCACAGACCGCAGACCTGAGCGGAGTCCGCGCTATGAGGATCTTCTTGAGAACAGCCGGAAAGAGGCGGAGCGTCTGCATATGAAAGAAGTCGGCACAGAGCATCTTCTGCTGGCTATGATACGGGATGTAGACTGTGTGGCTACAAGGATACTCATCACGCTGAATATTAATCTGCAGAAGATATTTCAGGATATCATGAATGCGGTGGGAGCCGATGCAAAAGAATACCAGGAAGAGATGCAGGAGGATGGAAGAAGCGCACATTCCATGGTGGATCAGTTCTGCACAGATATGACGAAGCGGGCTTCTGACGGGAAGCTGGATCCGGTCATCGGACGGGAGCAGGAGATGCACCGACTCATGCAGGTACTGAGCCGCAGGACTAAGAACAACCCCTGTCTGGTGGGAGAGCCGGGCGTGGGAAAGACAGCCGTGATCGAGGGGCTCGCCCAGAGGATTGCATCCGGCGTCGTTCCTGAGAAGATGAAAGGGAAGAAAATATATACGCTCGATCTGCCGGGTATGATCGCAGGATCCAAATACAGGGGTGAGTTTGAGGAGCGTATGAAAGGTCTCATCGCCGAAGTGGAATCGAGCGGAAACGTGATCCTGTTTCTGGATGAGATCCACACGATGATCGGGGCCGGCGGCGCAGAGGGAGCTATCGATGCATCCAGCATACTTAAGCCGTCCCTTGCCAGAGGAGAGCTTCAGCTTATCGGCGCGACCACCATCGCCGAATACCGGAAGTACATCGAGAAGGATGCGGCGCTGGAGAGGCGGTTCCAGCCGGTATCTGTCGAGGAACCGACAAAAGACCAGTGTCTTGATATCCTGAAAGGATTAAAAGAAAAATATGAAGCCCATCATAAAGTGATAATAGAACCGGAAGCGCTCACGGCGGCGGTGTATCTGTCGGCACGATATATCACAGACCGCAATCTGCCGGATAAAGCGATAGATGTGCTGGATGAAGCCTGCTCGAAAGTGAGTCTGAAAGGATACAGCGTTCCGGCAAATCTGACGGCTCTGGAGGAGACTCTAAAGGAGATTTCCCGGCAGAAAGAGGAGAGCATCCGGCGGGGAGACTTCGCGGAAGCCTCTCTGCTTCAGAAAGAACAGGAGCAGGCGGAGTCGAAACTGGCTGATGTGAAGAAGCGATTCCAGAAGAAAAGCGCGTCGCTCGATCCTGCCGTCACTGAGGAGGATATCGCAGAAGTGGTGTCCGTCTGGACAAAAGTGCCGGTGCAGAAGCTGGCGGAAAGCGATGCGGAGCGGCTGAAAAAGCTGGAGAGCGTTCTGCACAGGCGCGTCATCGGACAGGAGGAAGCTGTCAGCGCAGTGGCCAGGGCAGTAAAGCGGGGGCGGGTAGGTCTCAAAGATCCGCGCCGCCCGGTCGGATCCTTTTTGTTCCTCGGCCCGACGGGAGTCGGCAAGACAGAGCTGTCCAAAGCTCTGGCGGAGGCTCTTTTTGGAAGTGAGGAGGCTATGATTCGTGTAGATATGTCTGAGTATATGGAGAAACATTCTGTCGCGAAGATGATCGGCTCTCCGCCGGGATATGTAGGACATGAGGAGGGCGGTCAGCTCAGCGATCAGGTGAGGACGCATCCGTATTCGGTCGTCCTTTTTGACGAGATAGAGAAAGCCCATCCCGATGTGTTTAATATTCTCCTCCAGGTGCTGGATGACGGGCATATCACAGACTCACAGGGCCGCCGGGTGGATTTCTCCAATACGGTTATCATCATGACGTCCAACGCAGGGGCGAAAGCGATCGTTGAGCCGAAGAAACTGGGGTTTGCGGCAAAGGACGATCCTGCGGGAGATTATAAACGTATGAAACAAAATGTGATGGATGAAGTGAAGCTGATATTCCGTCCCGAATTCCTGAATCGTATCGACGAGACGATCGTTTTCCATGCTCTTGACAAGACGCATATGAAGAAGATTGTGACATTGCTCTGCAGGGATCTGACAAAACGGCTGGCGGATCAGATGGATATCCACCTGAGTCTGCGGGAGTCTGCGAAGAACCTGATCGTAGAGAAAGGGACAGATGTCAAATACGGGGCAAGACCTCTGCGCCGCACTCTTCAGACAGAGCTTGAAGATAAACTTGCGGACGCCATACTGAACGGCGAAGTGAAGAGCGGAGATTACGTGGAGGCAGGAGCCGCAAAACAGGAGATCCGGTTCGTCGTAAAATGACGACACACTTTTTATATATCTTGTTGTAGAAAAAAGAGCCGCTTTATATTATAATATCGATAGCGGTAATGCCGGAGGCATTTTTTAACTGTAATACTTAGGAGGAAAGATCAGATGGCAGCGGTAAAAGAACTGCTGCGGGCGGAGAGCGACGGGACACTCAGCTTTGGAGACTACACGCTTGCAGCAAAAACGAAGAAAGACAACTATGAGTTTGAGGGAGATATCTATAAGGTAAAGACATTCTCAGAGATCACGAAACTGGAGAAAAACGGGATGTTTGTCTATGAGTCTGTACCGGGCAGTGCGGTGGAAAATTTCAGGGAGACAGATACGGAAGTCGTTTTCTCAGTCTCTGCTCCCGGAGACGTCCAGTTCACTCTTGAACTGGAGCCGGAGAGTGAATACGAAGTATTCATCGACGACATTTCGGCGGGAAAGATGAGTACCAATCTGAGCGGAAAGCTCAGCGTCAGTGTGGAACTCTCGCCGGATAAGAGCGCGCAGGTAAAGGTTATCAGATGCTGATATGCGCCGATGAAAGGACCGGGGTGGATGTGGTATCCACCCTGTTTTTACGATTGTGGCGAGCAGTACAATAAGAATCTGCGGCAGTATCAGATGGAAAGAGAGGGGAAAGCGGAAGATGGCGAAAGGGAAAAAGAGTGTGTTTTTCTGTCAGAACTGCGGGCATGAAGAGGCGAAGTGGCTCGGGCAGTGTCCGGCGTGCGGGGAGTGGAACACATTCGTAGAAGAAAAACTGGACAGCGGCATTACAAAGGGGACTACAGCGGCGGCACGTTCGGTAAGAGAGTCTGTGCGAGGTGCGAAAGTCGTGTCTTTAAGAGAGGTGACAGCAGACGATAATGCAAGATGCGGGACGGGGATAAAGGAACTCGACCGTGTGTTGGGAGGGGGGATCGTTCCGGGTTCTCTTGTGCTTGTAGGCGGAGATCCGGGTATCGGAAAGTCAACGCTCCTTCTTCAGGTATGCAGGCAGCTCGCACCGGAGAGGAAGATACTTTATATCTCGGGAGAGGAGTCCCAGGCTCAGATCAAGCTCCGGGCAAACAGGATGGGAGATTTCCCGTCGAATCTTTTCCTGCTGTGTGAGACGAATCTGGAGATCATCCGCGGAGTAATAGAGAAAGAACGGCCGGAACTTGTAATCATAGATTCGATCCAGACGATGTACAGCGAGGAGGTCTCCTCGGCGCCGGGGAGTGTCTCCCAGGTCCGGGAATCCACAAATCTTTTTATGCAGCTTGCCAAGGGACTCGGCATCTCCATATTTATCGTAGGACATGTGACGAAAGAGGGGACGGTGGCGGGACCGAGAGTGTTGGAACATATGGTGGATACAGTATTATATTTTGAGGGAGACAGACATGCGTCATATCGGATCCTGCGCGCAGTGAAGAACCGGTTTGGTTCGACAAATGAGATCGGCGTCTTCGAGATGCGGGAGACGGGACTTGCCGAGGTGAAGAATCCTTCTGAATATATGCTGAGCGGAAGACCGGAGAATGCTTCCGGCTCTGTAGTCACCTGCTCTATGGAGGGCACACGGCCGATTCTGATAGAGATACAGGCTCTCGTCTGTCAGAGCAGTTTTGGCATGCCCAGGAGAACCGCGGCCGGAACGGATTATAATCGTGTCAATCTGCTCATGGCCGTTCTTGAGAAACGTCTGGGCATGGCTCTTGGAAACTGCGATGCATACGTCAATATTGCCGGGGGGATAAGGCTCAACGAGCCTGCGATTGACCTGGGGATCGTGATGGCGGTCGTCTCGAGTTTCCGAAACAGGCCGGTAGATGAGAAGACGATCGTATTCGGAGAAGTAGGCTTAAGCGGGGAGGTGCGCGCGGTCAACATGCCGGAGCAAAGAGTCGCTGAGGCGAAGAAACTGGGGTTTGAGGCCTGTATCCTGCCGGAAGTATCGCTTAAGATGGTAAAAGGGATCAGAGGGATCAGGCTGACCGGGGTGAAAAATATCGGTGATGCAGTGAAAGTAATATAAAGAAGTACAGCGGACAGCCGTGTAAAATCCATAGTGAAAGAGCAGCGCCCACTTTGAAAAGGAGACATATCAATGAAGCCATATATGTTAAAAGCCAGATACTATGAAACAGACCAGATGGGCATTATCCATCATTCCAACTACATCCGCTGGATGGAGGAAGCGCGTATTGATGTTCTCAATCAACTCGGATATCCTTACAGGCGCTTTGAAGAGATGGGATATATGAGTCCCGTGCTCCATGCGGAATGTGAATACAGGAAGAGTATAAAGTTTGACGATGAGATCAAGATCGTGGTGAGTCTCCAGGATTTTGGCAGGCTCAAGTTTACGCTCAGATATGACATCTATAATATGTCAGAGGGAGGATGTCTGAGCGCTTACGGCACGACAAGGCACTGCTTTCTGAACAGCAGGAGCGGACTGCCCGTGATGATGGATAAGGAAATGAAAGAGTTTTCAGAGACGATGCAAAAACTTATTGTGAGCGATAAAGAATAATAACGTGTCTGCAGACGGAAAGCGGCACAGAGAATACAGGGTACGATAAAGGAGGAAATAAGAATATGGATTATGAACTGCTGCGTGAGATAAGAAACAGGAAAAATGCATTTGGAAATCTGGTCGGGGTAAAGGTCGTGGAGATCCGTGAGGGATATGCGAGAACAGAACTTGAAGTCCGTCCCGAACTTCTGAACCCGGTAAACTCACTTCATGGAGGGGCTTTGTTTACGATGATTGATATTACCGGTGGTTCCGCGGCAGTATCTCATGGAGAAAATGTCACGACAGTTGACGCCGATATCCGCTATCTCCGCCCGGGAATCGGAGTGGAGAAAGTCGTATGCGAGGCGGAGGAGATCAAGAGAGGCAAACATCTTCTTGTATATCGGGTAGATGTAAAGGATGAAAAGGGCACAGTTCTGACAACAGGAACAGTTACCTATATGTCACTGCACAACAAAGTCGCTCTTTGAGCATAAGGCCGGTTCAGGAATAGGTGGGAGTCTATGTCGTCCAGAATAAAAATTATTTTATTTATCGTAGTTTTGCTGATGATTTCAGCGGTCATTGCATTTTTTCACATACGATCATATCAAAGAGCAGATATTCTTTTCCCGGAGAACAGTGAACTCAGGCTTCATATGGAGGAAGACGGAAAGATGATCCTGTCGTGGCCGGAGGCAGAGTCGGCGGACGGGTATCTGATCAAGATATCTGACATGGAACAGGGAGATGCGTCAGGTGAAGACAGTCTGCTCTGGAGCGCAGAATGTGACAGGAATGAATGTATCCTGGAAGGGATTTCCTCAGAGGATGCGGACGCAGTGCGGATAGAGGCGGTGCCATTGTCACATTACCGGACATTGTTTGGAGAACGGATCAGGGAAGGAAGCGGAGCGCTTTTTGCAGCAGTGGAGCTGAATGCGCCAATTGTTGAAGGATTGTCCTATACAACAGACAGTGAAAATCAGATATTGGATATCAAGTTTCATACAGAGGAGCGGACTGTCTATCAGTTCTGCATGATCCAGGATGAAAACATCCAGACGGAAAAAGAACTGACAGATGGAAATCTGCAGATATATTTTGGAGAGAATGGAAACTATCCGGTGCCGGAGGAAGATACCCCGATCCGTTTTATGCTGCGGGCAGTACGCCAGGGTGAGGGGTATATCTACAGCGGACCGGCTTCGGAGACGATAATCGTCAGAAGAGAAGATGTGACAGAAGAAAATGAACCGGGAATACCGACAGAGTTTTCTGCGACCGGATGTCTGATCTGGCCGGTGAGGGATCTTCCCCTTTATGCGCCGGACAATATGGAACAGACCGGAAAGTTTGCCGAAGTCTGTCGGGGATACCGTGTCCTGGAAGAACAGGATGGGAATTTCCTGATAGAAGCCGACGGAGTATTGGGATATATTGACAGCCGGTATTGCATGATCAATCTTTCGGAATATCTGGGAGAGCTATGCGCTTATGATATCGCGAACAGCTATCAGTCATTATACCGGATGCATGGTCATGAAATTCCGGGAATTACAGGAACAGTAATAACCGGCTATGAAGATATACGGAGACAGGATGGTCAGTTCCTTGTGCCGTTCCTGTATCCCAGCTGCAGGAAATTGATCACAGCCGCGGAGAACGCTCTGGCAGACGGGTACAGGCTGAAAATCTATGACGCCTATCGGCCGGGGGCAGCCACGGAACAATTATATCAGATAACAGAAAGCATTCTTGATACTCCGCTTGCTCCGTTGGAAACAGGGACGACGGACGAAGGTCAGGAACGTATTTATCGCGATCTGGTGTCAAACGATACTTATTATCTGTCAGATTTCCTTGCCAGAAACGGTTCTTCCCATAATATGGGGATCGCTCTGGATCTGACGTTAGAGACGCTGGATGGACAGGAACTGCAGATGCAGACGCAGATGCATGATCTGAGCGTGTATTCTGTCCTGGAGAGAAACAACGGACCGGCGGATCTTCTCAACCGATATATGACAGAAGCAGGATTTAATATTCTCCGTTCTGAATGGTGGCATTTTCAGGACAATGAGACGCGGGATTCCCTGGAACTGGAGTATGTCAGAGAAGGGGTGAGAGCAGAGGAGAGCTCCGATTCCTGATTATCTGTAGCGGAACTGTCAGGATAAAACATTCGTTACCGGACGCATTACTTATAGTGGATCTGCAGTCTGATTCTTAACAGCTGCAGATCCTTATCTTTTACGGATACTTCATCAAGCAGACGCTCTTCATAAGCATTTCCTGCAATCTCGAGGTTATGATTTTCTATATAGTTTAACATCTTTCTGTAGACCGGCTCTGTGCTCAGAGTGTCAAAATTGCCTTTGCAGAAAGCAGTCAGATATGTTCCGGCGGGAAGTACCGCGTTGGAAAATGCAGGATCTTTTACATAGAACGCAAGATATCGAATCTTGTCTGTATGTTTTTCTTCAAGGCTTTCTTTGCTTATGATATAGCCGTCTGAATAGCCGTTTGAGATTCCTGCATCTATGCAGTTTTTGGCAAAGTCATTCCACATTTCAAACGGAATTTCATCTTTTTTTATATGGGGCAAGGGAGCGCTTATAAAAAGCGGCGCTTCTTTTTCGTAGGAAATGGTTATTCTGTCGGTTTCCTGTTTGCGGGCAATTTCTGCTCTCTTTAGTCTTGAACGCAGCATATCCTGTGTACTTTCTAACTGTCGTATCTTTTTGGAAAGAACCTCATCCTGTTTCCTTAAAAAATTTATTTCATCTTCCGAGGAATAGGAGCTGATATATTCTTTTATTTCTTTTAAAGACAGCCCCAGTTCTTTTAAGACGATGATCACAAAAATAGAATGCAGCTGTTCGTAGGAATAGTATCTGTAGCCGTTTGTAGCTGTGTATTCCGGGGAAAAGAGACCACTGTTATCATAGTAGATCAAAAGTTTTCGACTGATTCCGGCCAGTTTGGAAAACTGACTGATGGTCATCATTTCCTGCAAATATTTTTCTTCCATTTTTTTTAAAATCTCCTATTGACTGTATAACAATTATACAGATTATAGTACGTATTTGTAAATGAAACAAGCATTATTTTATATGACAAAACGAGGAGGAAGTTAATTATGGAAGTTATGCTGCGTTTCTTAAAACCACACTGGAAAACATGTTTACTTGCCATTCTCTGTATTTTCTTTGATGTGGCGGGAGCTCTGTACATTCCTACGTTGGCAGCGGAAATGCTCAATGCGGGAACTACGTCTACAGATATGAGCGTACTCATAGATACCGGCATTAAAATGGCTGTTGCATCTCTGATATCCGGAGCAGGAGCAATCCTGGGAAGTTATATCTGTGCAATCCTGTCCGGCAGACTGGGAAAGGATATCCGGGATGCGATTTATAAGAAGTCATTGAAATTATCGGTTTCAGATTTCAAATATTTCGGAACAGCTTCTATCACCACAAGGACCATTTCAGATATCACGAATATTCAGATGTCTGTTATCAGTTTTATTCAGATGGCACTGCCGGTTCCGATTATATTTATCCTGTCGACGATCCTGACTTTTCAGATGGATGTTACATTCGGATGGATTCTTATGGGAATCGTGGTCATTGTTGTGATTGCTACGATTATTATTATGAAAGGTGTGTCACCGCTTTTTAGGCGTTTGCAGAAGATTTTGGATAAAATGGGCAGAATCCTTCTGGAAAATATAACCGGAGTCCGTGTAGTCCGTGCATTCCGTAAGGAAAAGGACGAAGAAAAGCGGCTGCAGGATGCCTGCAAAGACTATGCGGATACTTCTATCAAGGCGAATGTTTTATTTGCAAATCTGGACGGTATTTCTGTGTTTATGATCAATCTTTTTATCATAGCTGTTTACTGGCTGAGTGGAGCAAAGATTACAGCAGGGCGTTTTCAGATCGGAGATATCAATGCAGTGATCAATTATGCCATTCTGTTGCTGACCTATCTGATGATGGCTCAGATCATTATTATGATCCTGCCTCGTGCTCTTGAGTGCTGCTCCAGAATACAGGAAGTGCTGGAACACTCCCCGGAGATTACAGACCGGGTCAGCAAAGATAAAAAGACGGATGAGGTGCCGGAAGATGTTCTGACCTTTGATCACGTCTATTTCCGGTACGCAGACGCGGAGGAAAATACACTTCACGATCTGGACTTTGTATGTAAAAGAGGGGAGACGACTGCCATTATAGGAGGAACCGGAAGTGGAAAATCCACGATTGCATCTCTGATCCTCCGATTTCACGATGTGAGAGGCGGGGCAGTACGCTTAAACGGAACGGATATCCGGGAGATGACGCAGAAGGGGCTGCGGTCCCATCTGGCATATGTACAGCAGAAAGCATGGCTCTTTTCCGGAACTATCGCGGAGAACCTGCGCTACAGTAATCCGGATGCCACGGAAGAAGAACTGCATCATGCTCTGGAAATTGCCCAGGCAGCGGACTTTGTGGATGCTCTGCCGGAAGGAATTGAGTCCTATGTGGCCCAGGGAGGAACGAACTTCTCAGGTGGTCAGAAGCAGCGGTTGTCTATTGCGAGAGCTCTGGTCAAAAAAGCAGATCTTTATATTTTTGACGACAGTTTTTCCGCACTGGATTTTAAAACTGATGCGGCGCTCCGGAAAGCACTTGAAAAGGAGACAAAGGATTCGGCAGTGCTGATCATCGCTCAGCGGGTAAGCTCGATCCGGCACGCGGAACAGATTATTGTGCTGAATCAGGGAGAAATTGTGGGAAAAGGTACCCATGACGAACTGATGGAAACCTGCTCTGTTTATAAAGAGATCGTAGATTCTCAGACAAAGGAGGCTGGTGAATGATGAGAAGACAGGATAAGAGAAAAGAAAAAATGAACCTGGATGCCCCACAGAATTTGAAGTCTACTGTGCGTCGTCTGCTTGCCCTTCTGGTAGAACAAAAAGTAAGACTGACGCTGGTTATGATTTGTGTGTTCTTTTATACGCTTTTTAATATATGGACACCGATATACAGCGCAAAAGTAGTGGATCTGCTTTGGAACAGTATCAAATATGCAAGGGAAAACAGTCTTGCATTTGCCATTACATGGGAGAACTGCGGGCGGGAACTGACATACCTGTCAATCCAGTGGGTGCTGACAGGGGTGTTTTACTATCTGCAGTCTCTCCTTATGGCAAGTGTTGCGGAGAAACTGACGCTTTCCATGCGTATACGAGTCAGCAGAAAACTGAATGTTTTGCCATTATCATTCTTCGACCGGAATAAATCCGGAGAGATATTAAGCCGTGTGACGAACGACCTTGATAAGGTGTCGGAGACACTGCAGACAGGTCTGCTGAAATTTATCAGCGCAGTGGGAACAATCATCGGTTCTGTGATCATAATGTTCTATTACAGTGTGAGCCTGTCATTGATCTTTGTTGTTTTTACACTGCTCAGTATCTGGCTTACAAAACTCGTGGCGCGCAAGAATCTGGAGTGTGCGTCCGAAAGACAGGAGACGCTGGGAGAGCTTACGGGTATCGTAGAAGAATATTACACCGGCAGAGATGTGATCAAGGCGTATAACCATGAACAGGACAGCATTGAGAGAGTAGAGGAGGCAACGGAAGAGAACAGAAAAGCGTCTACAAAGGCGGATTTCTATACGAACTGTATGAATCCGCTGATCCGTCTGATCACAAGGCTTGGTCAGGTGATCATTGCAATCATTGCCGGGAAATTTATGCTGGACGGAACGATGACCATTGGTGTAGTACAGGTGTTTTTCCAGTATATCAACCAGTCGGCGGAGCCGCTGACACAGGCCTCCTTTATGATCAACAACTTCCAGTCAGCTCTTGCTTCGGCGGAGCGTACTTTTGAAATTCTGGACCATGAGCGGGAAGTTCCGGATACTGATCATCCACGGACTCTGGACCGGGCAAAAGGAGATATTACATTTGAGAATGTCAGCTTCGGGTATAATCCTGGAAAACTGCTGATGAAAAATATATATTTCAATGCGAAAGCAGGGCAGAAGATCGCTATCGTAGGGAGTACCGGTGCCGGGAAGACGACTCTGGTCAACCTGCTGATGCGTTTCTATGAGATCAATGGAGGCGCAATCAAAATAGACGGGATTAAAACGACTGACCTGACAAGGAGCGACCTTAGGAAGAATTTCGGCATGGTCCTTCAGGATACCTGGATCTTTTCAGGTACCGTCGCTGAGAATATCGCATATGGAAGATCGGACGCTCCGCGCCCGGAGATCGTGAGAGCGGCAAAGGCTGCAAAGATCGATCACTTTATACGTACACTTCCGAAAGGATATGACACTGTCCTTAACAGCGAAGGCGGCAATCTCTCTGCGGGTCAGAGGCAGCTGCTGACGATTGCACGTGTATTCCTGTGTGATCCGCCTGTCCTGATCCTGGATGAGGCAACATCGAATGTAGATACGCGCACAGAAAAAGAAATCAGTAAAGCGATGAACCGGCTGATGAAGGGCAGAACCAGTTTCGTGATCGCCCACAGACTGTCTACAATCCGGGATGCAGATGTGATCCTGTTTATGCAGAATGGAACGATCATCGAACAGGGGAATCATGAGCAACTGCTGGAGGAAAAAGGAGCTTATGCAGCTCTTTACAACAGCCAGTTTGCTTAAATATGTCCCGCTTTCCTTGATCTGGCTTCCCTCAAATCAGATTGGATAAAAATAATAGCTGAAAAATATAAATATAACAGTATATAACAGTTGACAATAGTTATATACTGTTATATACTGTTTATCAAGAGGAGGATACATATGAAGATTATAATCAACAATTCATCAATGGTACCTATATATGAACAGATCATGGATCAGATCAAAGCGCAGATCACGACCGGCGGTCTGAAAGAAAATGATGTACTCCCCTCTGTCCGGACTCTTGCAAAAGAATTAAAGATCAGTGCCCTGACTGTCAAGAAAGCGTACGATAACCTTGAAGAGGAAGGATACACGGTCACGGTTCACGGCAAAGGCACTTATGTTGCCACAGCGAACACAGAGAGGATGAGGGAAGAGCAGCGCAGGGAAGTGGAGACAGATCTTGACAACGCTGTTCAGAAAGGCCGCAGATGCGGGCTTACGGATGAGGAAATCCGGGAGTTATTTGAGTTGATAATGGAGGACTAGATGATGCTGGAAATTAACGGGTTGGTAAAGAAATATAAAGATTTCACACTAAACTGTTCTATGAAAGTGGAGCGCGGATGTATCACGGGGCTTGTCGGAGAAAACGGGGCTGGAAAAAGCACCTGTTTCAAGGCTGCACTGGGGCTTATCAGCTATAACAGCGGTGATATTAAGCTGATGGGAAAGTCACCGTCAGAGCTGAGAGAGGCCGAAAAAGAAAAGATCGGAGTGACGCTGGCGGAATCCGGGTTCAGCGGTTATCTGAAAGTAAAGGATATCGTGCCTGTGATGTCGGCGATGTATTCGGGATTTGACCGGGAAAGATTCCTGAGTCTGTGCCGCAGATTCAGCATACCTCAGGATAAATATATTAAGGAATTCTCAACGGGAATGAAAGCAAAGCTGAAAGTTCTTGTGGCAGTTAGTCATAACGCTGATTTTCTCCTGCTCGATGAACCGACAACAGGGCTGGATGTAACGGCACGGGAAAGCATTCTGGATCTGTTCCGTGAATACATGGAAGAGGATGAGAGCCGGAGTATCCTTATCAGTTCCCATATTTCATCAGATCTTGAAGGGTTGTGTGATGATATTTACATTATCCATGAAGGAAAGATCGTCCTGCATGAGGATATGGATAACCTGTTAAATGAGTACGGCCTTATCAAAGCAGACGACGGGCAGTATGCAAGGCTGGACAAAGAACATATCCTGTCGGTCCGCAGAACGTCATTCGGTTGCGAATGTCTGACAGACCAGAAAGGGTATTATAGAGAAAATTATCCTGATATTGTAGTTGAGAATGGATCACTGGATGAAGCGATCACGATGATGACAGGAGGGGAGAGATTATGAAAGGTTTGTTGATCAAAGATTTAAGACTGATGAGGAACCAGGGGGCGGTCCTGCTGGGATTGCTTGTGATCGTTGCAATATTTATGGGATTGGTAAGCGATGTTTCACCGTCTTTCGTGGTGACATATATCACAATCTTCCTGTCCATTTTTACAGCCACTACGATAAGTTATGACGAATATGACAACTGTTATCTTTTCCTTATGACACTTCCGGTCACAAGAAAGAAATATGTAAATGAAAAATATATATTCGGTATTCTGAGCACATTAGCTGCATGGGTCATAGGCATAGTGATCGGCACTGTGATGCTCATAACACAGAAGACTGGGATGCCGGCAGCTGAGTGGATCATAAGCAGTCTCATGTCCATTTTCATAGCAGACGTATTCATGAGCGTTATAATGCCGGTCCGGTTTAAATTTGACGGCGAGAAAGCAAGGTATGCGAATATCATTGTAATGGGGGTGATCCTCGCAGTTGCATTTGGCGCACCAAAACTTATAGATTATATTCCGGAACATATCACGGAAAGTGCGGGTGAATTCTTTGCCGCTCTGGGAGATAACGGGATTGTGGCACTTTCTGCAGTCATTGCAGCCGCTGCTTTGCTGATCTCATATATCTGCAGTCGTCAGATTATGGCGAAGAAAGAATTCTGAGGTGGTGTATATGAAAAATTCAGGCAGATGCCCGAAGTGCGGTTCCGGCAGGATTGCAAGGATTCCGGACAACGGCAGGTATGCCAACGGGAATAACATATATTTGAAATCAGCTGTGGTACTTGTGGACAGGATTCCGCTGATCAAGTATATATGCTGTGAATGCGGATATGTGGAAGAGCGGATGGAAAGCAGGGAAGATCTTACGAAGATAGAAGCTAGATTCGGAAATTAGTTATCTTTTATGGACCGCCATCAGATTTTCATTTCCCGACATTTAGAAAGAAATAGAGCAGTTATAAAGCTGGAATAAAGGCGCTTTATAACTGCTTTTGTGCTTGTATCGATATGTGAAATTATCAACAGTATGATGATAACTATTTACAAGTTATGTAAGTTTGTTGGCAAGTAAATTATTTTAATATTTGATATTGAAGCTGAAATTAAATTATGTTATCGTGACCGTACTCAAGTATCTCCTCAAATATCTGAAACGTCTGAATACAGTAGTTCTACAGGGCAGGATCGCCTGAAATCCAAGCAGAAATTTTTAGAGTCAGCATTTAGCGGGAAACTTGTGAAAGTGGTGTTTCTTAAAGAAGAGCAACGTGGTAAAATAAGGAG
>CALWAR010000128.1 GCA_944375765.1 uncultured Mediterraneibacter sp.
GAAGAAAATCATACATATTGAAAGGAGTTTTAACATGATTTATTCACATGAAGTAGAAATGATGTGTCCGGTGGCTCAGGGCGCGAATCACGGACCAGCTCCGATCCCGGAAGAGGCGAAATGGGTACAGGCAAAAGAGATCAAAGATATCTCCGGCTTTACACACGGCATTGGCTGGTGTGCGCCTCAGCAGGGAGCATGTAAGCTGACACTGAATGTAAAAGACGGGATCATTCAGGAGGCGCTGGTAGAGACGATCGGATGCTCGGGTATGACTCATTCCGCAGCGATGGCATCGGAGATCCTGCCTGGAAAAACAATTTTAGAGGCGTTAAACACAGACCTTGTCTGTGATGCGATCAATACAGCAATGAGAGAACTGTTCCTTCAGATTGTTTACGGAAGAACACAGAGCGCGTTCTCAGAGGACGGACTTGCGGTCGGCGCAGGACTGGAAGACCTTGGAAAGGGACTCCGCTCACAGGTCGGCACTATGTACGGCACACTTGCCAAAGGTCCTCGTTACCTTGAGATGGCTGAGGGATATGTAACAGGTATCGCTCTTGACGAGAATGATGAGATCATCGGATACCAGTTCGTCAGCCTTGGAAAATTCACAGATTTTGTCAAAGCGGGCGATACTCCGAACGATGCGTGGGAGAAAGCAAAAGGACAGTATGGCCGTGTTGACGATGCAGTGAAGATCATCGATCCGCGTAAAGAGTGATCGCAGGTCTTGAAACGGAAATCTCAACAAAGGTAAATAAATCAGGAGGATATATAAATGGCTTTATTTGAATCATATGAAAGAAGAATTGATAAAATCAATGAAGTTTTGAACAGCTACGGCATTGCTTCACTGGAAGAGGCAGAGAAGATCACAAAGGATGCCGGACTGGATGTTTACAATCAGATCAAAGGCATTCAGCCGATCTGTTTTGAGAACGCATGCTGGGCTTATATCACAGGCGCTGCGATCGCGATCAGGAAAGGCTGCACAAGAGCGGCAGACGCGGCGGCAGCGATCGGAGAAGGACTTCAGTCTTTCTGCATCCCGGGATCCGTTGCTGACCAGCGTAAAGTAGGTCTCGGACACGGCAACCTGGGCAAGATGCTCCTGGAAGAAGATACGGACTGCTTCGCGTTCCTGGCAGGACATGAGTCCTTTGCCGCCGCAGAGGGCGCGATCGGCATCGCAGAGAAAGCGAACAAAGTCCGTAAAAAACCGCTCCGCGTTATCCTCAACGGTCTCGGAAAAGACGCGGCAAAGATCATCTCCAGGATCAACGGCTTTACATATGTACAGACAGAATATGATTACTTCACAGGCGAACTCAAAGAAGTTTCACGCACATCTTATTCTGACGGACTCCGCTCAAAGGTCAACTGCTACGGAGCAAACGATGTGCGCGAGGGCGTTGCGATCATGTGGAAAGAGGGCGTTGACGTATCCATCACGGGCAACTCCACGAACCCGACACGTTTCCAGCATCCGGTGGCAGGCACATATAAGAAAGAGTGCGTAGAATCCGGAAAGAACTACTTCTCTGTTGCATCCGGCGGCGGTACAGGACGTACGCTCCATCCGGATAACATGGCGGCTGGCCCGGCTTCTTACGGTATGACCGACACAATGGGACGTATGCACTCTGACGCACAGTTTGCAGGTTCGTCATCCGTACCGGCTCATGTTGAAATGATGGGCCTGATCGGGGCAGGAAACAACCCGATGGTAGGAATGACTGTTGCAGTTGCAGTTGCTGTGGAAGAAGCGGCTAAGGCTGGCAAGTTCTAAGAAATCCAGTAAAATCAAGGGCTTTCGAGGATATAAAAAAGTCTTCGGAAGCCTTTGATTTTGCTATGTAGCACACAAATTTCAGATATTCCACAGCGCTGTTTTGCAGAACAGTATATATTTCAGAACAAGGAGGAACAGTGATGAAAGTATTGATGCTCAATGGAAGTCCGCACGCAAAAGGGAATACATATATTGCCCTGCATGAGATGGAGAAAGTCTTTGAAAAAGGAAAATGCGTTTTCGACGATCTTGTCAATGAGACGGCGGCGAAATTCGAGGCATGCGACGGACTTGTGGCGGCCAGCCCGGTCTATTACGCATCGGCAAATGCTACATTGATCGCTTTTCTTGACCGGCTGTTCTACAGCACGCATTTTGATAAGACAATGAAAGTAGGCGCAAGCGTGGTGGCGGCGAGAAGGGGCGGGCTTTCTGCAACGTTTGATGAGCTGAATAAGTATTTCACGATCTGCGGTATGCCGGTGGCATCAAGCCAGTATTGGAACAGTATTCACGGAAGAGAGCCGGGTGAGGCTCAGCAGGATGCAGAGGGGCTTCAGACGATGCGCACTCTTGCGCGGAATATGGCATTTCTCATGAAGAGCATCGCACTGGGGAAAGAACAGTATGGTCTGCCGGAGAAAGAGCCGGCATGTTTTACAAACTTTGTGCGGTAGGCAAGTGACCAGACGAAAAAATAAGAATTCCTCTTTACAAAAGGAAAATCAAATGATATCATAATGATATCAAAAAGATATTTTTGCGTAAGGAGGATTCTCTTATGAATGAAAAAGTATTGCTGCACAGAAAAAATGGCATGATCGTTCTGCTTCTGACGACGCTTCTGTATCTTGGAGCGATCGCGGGCTGTATCTTCGGAGGTATGATGATCTCAGGCGGGGGAAGTCCGGTTCTGCTGGTGATAAGCATTATCTGGCTTTGCATCGGCTGGATCCCGTACTGCGGCCTTCGTATATTAAAGCCCCAGGAAGCCCTTGTGCTGACACTGTTCGGCAACTATACCGGCACGCTGAAAAACGAGGGATTCTATTTTGTCAACCCGTTTTCTTCCAGCGTGAATCCTGCGGCGTCCACACATCTTCATCAGAGCGGCGATGTGGATAACAGTGACAGACAGAAATCTGCGCTGTCCCTGGCTTTTAATGTTGGAAAGGCGGAAACAGAACTCTCAGGCAGCAAGAAGATATCTCTGAAGATCATGACGCTGAACAATAACCGGCAGAAGATCAATGACTGTCTGGGCAATCCGGTGGAGATCGGGATCGCGGTCATGTGGCGCGTGGTGGATACGGCAAAAGCGGTATTTAATGTAGATAATTACAAGGAATATCTGTCCCTGCAGTGCGATACGGCTCTCCGCAATATCGTCCGGATCTATCCTTATGACGTGGCGCCGAATGTGGATACGACAGGCGACGGTATCGCTGACGAGGGAAGCCTGAGAGGATCCAGCGAGATCGTGGCGGCGCGTATCCGCGATGAGATCCAGAAGAGAGTGGAAGAGGCGGGACTGGAAGTCATAGAGGCGAGGATCACATACCTTGCATATGCTCCGGAGATCGCAGCTGTGATGCTCCAGAGACAGCAGGCGTCAGCCGTTGTCGATGCGCGAAAGATGATCGTGGACGGAGCCGTCGGCATGGTCGAGATGGCTCTGGACCGTCTGAATGAGAGAGGCGTAGTGGAACTCGATGAAGAGCGCAAGGCTGCCATGGTATCGAATCTCCTTGTCGTACTCTGCGGCAATCGGGACGCTCAGCCGATCGTAAATTCCGGCAGTCTGTATTAGGATCCGGGAAACAGGAACAGACATGGCGGATCAGAAAAAGAAACAGGTTCCGCTCCGGCTTTCCGCGAAGCTGTATGACGCCATAGCAGCCTGGGCAGAAGACGACTTCCGCTCGGTCAACGGACAGATCGAATATCTGCTGACCGAGTGTGTGCGGCAGCGGAAGAAGAACGGTAAATATGTCCCGGAGCATCTGGATGAACCGATCGAACTGGATATCGAGTAAGGAGCGTAAGACAGCAGCCTTTTCTGAACTGGCTGACGGGACGAAAAGCGGACTGTACACAAAAGAATGTGGATAGGTAAAACGAATAGACTGTCATACCTATCTCGTATTAGACAGGAAGCAGAAAAGGGACTATAATAAGACTGGAAAATCAGAAAGAAGCGTCAGCCGTATATGGCGGCGCAGATTTAGAAAAGAGGGATCAATACGATGATTTACAGAGATTTTCAGGATTTAAAACTCTCCGGTCTGGGACTGGGCGCAATGCGTCTCCCGGTGATCGAGGGTGATGACAGCAGGATCGACGCTGCCGCGGCAGAAGAGATGGTGGCATATGCCATGGAACATGGGATCAACTATTATGATACGGCCTGGGGATATCACGGCGGACAGTCGGAGATAGTCATGGGAAATGCGCTGAAGAGATATCCGAGGGACAAGTTTTATCTGGCGACGAAATTCCCGGGATACGACCTCTCCAATTTCGGGAAGACAGAAGAGATCTTTGAGAAGCAGCTTGAGAAATGTCAGGTTGAGCATCTTGATTTTTATTTGTCCCACAATGTCTGCGAGATGAATATCGAGCAGTATCTGGATGATGATAAATACGGCACTTATGACTATCTGATCAGACAGAAGAAGAACGGGCGTATCCGTCATCTTGGATTTTCCGCACACGGAAATTACGACGTGATCAGGCGTTTTCTTGAGGCGTACGGAAAAGACATGGAGTTCTGCCAGCTTCAGATCAACTACCTTGACTGGACATTCCAGGATGCAAAAGCGAAAGTGGAACTTCTGGGTGAGTATGGTATCCCGGTATGGGTGATGGAGCCGTTAAGAGGCGGGAAGCTGGCTTCACTTTCAGAGGAAAATACGCAGAAGTTAAAGGCGCTGCGAGCAGATGAGAGCGTTCCTGCGTGGGCATTTAGATTCCTGCAGTCTCTGCCGGAGGTAAAAGTCGTTCTCTCCGGTATGTCCAACATGGTACAGCTTCAGGAAAATATCCATACATATGAAGAAGAGAAACCGCTAAATGAAGAAGAGATGAAAGCTCTTCTCGGCATTGCCGACAGTATGCTCGAAAAGAAAGTGCTGCCCTGTACCGCGTGCCATTACTGCGTGAGCCACTGTCCGCAGGGACTTGATATTCCGGAACTCCTTAACCTGTACAATGAGCATTGCTTTACGGAGGGCGGATTTATCGCTCCTATGGTTCTGTCTTCTTATGAAGAGGAGAAAAAGCCAAGCGCCTGTATCGGATGCAGGAGCTGCGAGGCTGTCTGTCCGCAGCAGATCAGGATATCAGAGGCGATGGCGGACTTTACAGAAAAGCTGGCAGTGTAGGCAAAAAACGAAAGTATCTATGTATACAATCATAAATCAGGCCCGTGCGTCATGCGCGGGCCTGATTTACATTATTCAGGCAAAGTATTTGCGGACAATACATGATATGATTCCGGCAATACACAATCCAAAAAGAACGTTGTGCATGGAACCATATACATCCAGCGCGCCTTTTACTCCATATACTGCTTCCGGCGCTTCCGGTATGAACGGGCTGAGCAGGAACGCAAGATAGGAAGTGGCAAATACAAACAGAAAAGAAAAGAGTCCCCGGCCATTATCCTCATACCAGGAATCAAGACCGTTTCTCACACGGGTTTTTGTCATGGACCAGAACAGTGCGATCAGTTCAAAAAGCACAAAGAGCGCAGCGACACAGAGGTAAGCCGCGAGTGTGACGGAGAGCTGCTGTGTCCGGATCATGTCCATGATATCCCCGTAAGGAGTGCTCGCGCGCCAGAACGTCCAGCATACATACACTAAGATCACCAGTATCAGGACAACTGTGAGAACGTGTACGACTGCGGCGGTCAGGCGGGATAATGTGCGGCCGCCTTTTCTGATAGGCGCCGCCAGATGTACTCTGCGTCCTTTTTTTCGCTGAGATGCAGTGCGGCCATATAACTTTTTATCCTCTCTGCTGTTATATCTGTAGTCAACATGATCATCGTAATCGTCATGGTCATAGTCATCAAGAGCCGATGTGTCGTCAAAAGACGGCGACGGCCGTGTATTTTTACGGTCATACTGACGTGAACCGGATGTGATATCCACTGTCATACCGCTCTCATCTTCATATGTTACCTCGAAATCGTCATCAAATATGTCGGAATATTCTTTTTTTCCGATCATAGGACACCTCCATTCCTGATTGAACCTTGAAAATCTCTCTTATGTTATCGCGTTTTTTACAGATTCTCAAGGGCCCGTGCAAAAATTAAAAAAATTTTCATTATTTAATATGCCGGAATCTTGCGTCAGGCCTTACAAAAGTGTAAGTTCCGCCCTGAGAAATGTAAGACGTCTGAATGGAAGCATATTTACAGGATCTGCTACTATAAATATGCAAAAGAATAACTGCTCGAATCAGGGAGGGAAAGAAAAATGGAGAGAGAACCAAGCAGATGCAGACGTTCCGGACGGCTGATAGGATGGCTTATGATCTTATTTCTGATCCTGGTGATCGTACCAGTCGGCGCTGTGATGTTCGTAATATCAGGGCTGTGGTCGGCGCTGGACCGTATTTTACTTAAATTTAACAAATGATACAATCTTTTTACTTTGTTAGAAAAATCTTTCAGAAATCTTAAGAATTGTTTTTCTTCTATCTTAAGAACAGTAAAGTATGATATAATCATCAGTAGGGCCAGAAGCTGGCTTGTACATATGAGGAAGCAAGAAAGGGAGGAGCATCTATGAAATATATTACATTTGCAGTGCCGTGCTATAATTCGGAGGACTACATGAGGCGGTGCATAGATTCCCTGCTGACAGGAGGGAGCGATGTGGAGATCATCCTGATCAACGACGGATCTACCGACGGGACGGCACGGATCGCAGATGAATATCAGCTCGCCCATCCTGATATCGTCCGTGCAGTACATAAAGAAAACGGCGGACACGGTTCAGGAGTCAATAAAGGGCTGGAACTGGCGCAGGGGATCTATTATAAAGTGGTGGATTCCGACGACTGGCTGGACACCGACGCCTGCCGGAAACTGCTGGAGAGGGTAAAAGAGTTCTGCGGAGGATCACAGGCAGAATCTAAAGAAGATATACCGGATCTCTTTGTCTGCAATTATGTTTACGATCATCTGGATGAGGGAAAGGCAAGGAGTATGGATTATCGGAATATCTTTCCGGTGGAGAGGACGTGCGGATGGAACTCTATCGGGCATTTCCGGCCGTCTCAGTATCTGATCATGCATGCGCTTATGTTCCGCACGAGCATATTGAGGAAGTCGGGGGTAAAGCTTCCGGAGCATACGTTTTATGTGGACAATCTTTTTTCCTATCAGCCGCTTCCCTGTGTGGAGAGCATCTACTATATGGATATCGACCTTTACCATTATTATCTGGGAAGGGAGGACCAGTCGGTCAATGAGAAAGTCCTGATGAAGCGGATCGACCAGCAGATCCGTGTCACGGAACTGGTCGCACAATGTGTGGATCTAAGCGAAGTGAAGAAAAAATATCCGAAGCTTGCTTCCTACATGACACGGAATATTTCGATCATGCTGTCGATCTCATCTATCCATCTGCTGCTCATCAGGACGGCGGAAGCAGAGCAGAAACGGCGTGACATGTGGGAGAGGATCAGGGCATATAACTCTTCGCTCTATTACCGGCTGAGATATTCGACACTGAGCGGACTGACCTATCTGCCGGGCAGACTGGGAGGTAAACTCACGATAAGCGGATATCGCTTCGCAAGGAAGATCTATCAGTTCCAGTAAGGAAAAAAGGTACAGTTTACTTATAAACGCTGCTTTATGCGCGTAAAAGGGAGAAAAAGTATGGCAGAGATTTACATAGCATTCGTGGATACACCCGGTTTCTTTGCGGGGATCATCCGCCGTGTGATAAAACAGAAATACATCCATGTGGCGATCTCACTGGATCCGTATCTGGAAGAGGCTTACAGCATCGGGCGACGGCATCCGTCAGTGCCGCTCATCGCAGGTTTTGAAAAAGAAGACAAATATAAAATACTCCGGGCATTTCCTGACGCCGATTATATGGTATGCAGTGTGAAGTGCACATCGGAACAGAAAAAGTATATCGAGCAGAGATTAAATGAGGCAATGGAGCAGCGTTTTCGTTATCA
Organism: uncultured Mediterraneibacter sp.; assembly: GCA_944375765.1. Classification (GTDB taxonomy): domain Bacteria; phylum Bacillota; class Clostridia; order Lachnospirales; family Lachnospiraceae; genus Mediterraneibacter. Next base: position 8,009 of record CALWAR010000128.1, read on the forward strand.
TTACGCAGTCCTCGGACTGCCTTTTATCCTGATGAACGTCCCGTTTTATCAGAAAAATCATTATACATGTTCCTCGTATCTGGCGAAACTTCTGGAAGAAGCAGGCGTCTGTCGATGGGAGAAGCATTTCTCACTGGTAACGCCAAAAGATTTCTATGAATATGAAGAAAAAGAGAAGATATATGAGGGGAGTCTCTGTGAATTCGCCTTAAGAAGCAGAAAGCGTACAGAGAAAAAGCGCGTCCTGGCTTTTTCTTTCATGCGTCCGGCATACGCAGGGGCAGCGTATATTATTAACTTTCTGAAACGGGGTGTGAACTTATGAGTTTGAAAAAGAGAGTATTTCAGATCGTCCTTTTTCTGGCGGTTATGCTGCTGACTTTTTACGCGCTGTTCAGCGGGAGAGACTTGTCCGAGATCGGGCGCGCCCTTATGAGCATGTCGCCCTGGTACCTGATCCCTGCCATAGCGCTGGCCGTATTTTTCGTATGTGCCGAGGGGTTCATGATCTGGTATCTGCTCCGGTCCATGAAAGCGCAGAAAGCGGGTTATAAACCGAGTTCTCTTCCCAGATGCATCCAGTACTCCTTTATCGGTTTCTTTTATTCTGGCATCACGCCTTCGGCGACAGGCGGGCAGCCGGTACAGCTCTATTACATGAATAAAGACGGAAACCGGGGATCGGACAGTACGGTCGTGCTTATGACGGTGGCTGTGGCGTATAAGTTTGTTCTTGTCGTTCTGGGACTTGGCATCCTGATCTTTTGGACAGGCCCGCTGCGGCAGGAGCTGGGAAATTATTTCCCGCTGTATATTCTGGGGCTGCTCCTTAACGTGATACTCGTTGCCCTTATACTGGGAGTCATGCTCTTCCCGAAAGTGATCCTGAAGCTGGCGCTCCTGTTTGAGGGACTGTTTATCCGGCTTAAGATCTGGAAACCGTCGGAGAAAAGGGAGGAGAAGATCAACGGGTTTATCGACAGTTACCAGCAGGCGGTGACATGGCTGAGAGATCACAAAGGAAGTCTTGTGGTTGTGATCTTTGTAACCTTTTTGCAGAGATGCAGTGTGTTCGTGCTGACTTATATGGTCTATTTAGGATTCGGGCTTGAGGACTCCGGCGCTATGAAAGTGATCCTTTTGCAGGCGGCCGTGTATATCGCGGTGGATATGCTTCCCCTGCCCGGAGCGCAGGGAATCACAGAACTGATGTATCAGGCAGTGTTCGTCCATGTGTTTACAGGGGCGTATCTGATCCCGTCCATGCTTGTCAGCAGAGGCATTAATTTCTACTTCCTGCTGATCATAAGCCTGGCAGTCGTGCTCATAAACAGATTTGTATTTGACAGAAAAAAGACGGCGAAAGCGGCAAAGGCGGTCCGTGCATGATGCGGGCTGCCTTTTTCTGTCTGAAAGAGAGCAAGAACCGATAAAACAGACGCCGGATTTCATGCTATGATATGTACAAAAATGAGGAATTATGGAGGATGTACTGATGAAGAGACAATCTGGCATTGCGATCGCCCCGGTTATTGACCTTATTGAGAGCCGTCTGCATGAAAATCTGGATCTGCATACGATCGCCGGGAATTCAAATTATTCCAAATACCATCTTCATCGCATGTTTACTGCTCTGGCAGGTATGCCGCTGCACGAATATGCGGTCAGGCGGAGGCTGACGGAGGCGGCGAGGACACTCGTGTTTTCGGATATGTGGGTGATCGAGGTGGCTGCAAGATACGGATATGACACACAGCAGTCATTCACGGCGGCGTTTCGCGATATGTATAAGATGACGCCTGTTGAATGTAGAAAAAGGCGGAACTTCTATCCTCTTCAAAATCGCCTCAGCCCGCGCTCTCTGTCAGAGGATACGGCAATGTATCATGAAAAAGTCAGATATGCGGTGAAGGAAGATACCGATGGCTGGATGAAAGTTGTAAGATCGGCCGTTGACGGATATCCCTGTCTGGACGAGAAAGATTATATCTGTCGTCTTCAAAATTATATTGCAAAAGGATGCGGGACCGTACTTGCAAAAGACGGCGGGATCGCAGGCGTTATGGCATTTTCAGTCCGTCCGTATGAGAACGTACATATCGAATATCTGGCGGTTCTGCCGCAGTACAGAAAGACAGGGCTTTATAAGCTCCTGATCGATCATCTGGCGGAAGAACTTTTTCCGGAATATGATATCAGCATTACGACTTACCGGGAAAATGACAGGGCAGATACAGGGTACCGAAAGGAACTTGAGAGACTCGGATTCTCAGGAAGAGAACTGCTGACAGAATTCGGCTATCCGACCCAGCGTTTTGTCTATCAGAGGGGACATGAAAATGAGAGCACAGAAAGATAGGTACGGAGGATGGAAGAGACAGACGCTCCGGTTTCTTGTCAGCCAGTCCATTACGCTTTTTGGTTCTACAGTGGTACAAATGGCAGTCATATGGTACGCAACCCGGGCAACATCATCCGGCAGGTGGATGGCAGTGTTTTATATCTGCTCCTGGCTGCCGCAGTTTTTTGTCTCTTTTATGGGCGGTGTGTTTGCGGACCGGTATGACAGAAAGAAACTGATCATCGGCTCGGATACTGTGACGGCGCTTATTACTTTCTGTATGGCGGTGACTATGGGGATGTTCCGGCGGGAGCAGGAACTCCTTGCGGCACTGCTTATCATGTCGTTTCTGCGTTCTGTGAGCGCGGGGATACAGA
>CALWAR010000129.1 GCA_944375765.1 uncultured Mediterraneibacter sp.
CCCCCGCTCCCGCCGCAAGGATGGTCTGCTTTTCTTCCATAATCAGTATATTGTATATTCCGGCTTTGTCAAGTTCTGCATAGCCCACATTTTCAAAATTTCCGGCAATATTCTTCTGCCGGTACAGATAATAGGGAACCAGTCCCATCCTGCGGGCGCTCGCATATGCGCTCTCCACCATGCCCGATATCTCCGCGTGGAGATCCGCCGTGCGCCCCTCCTGCCCGAAACGCGCCGCCCGCTTGATGGCAAGGGCATGGACGGTCAGACTGTCAGGACGCAGCGCCTCGATCCGCCGGAGAGTATCCTCCATATCCACGACTGTCTCTCCGGGGAGCCCGGCGATCAGATCCATATTGATGTTGTCAAATCCTATGTTCCGCGCCAGCTCAAATGCATGTATTGTCTGCTCTACTGTATGCCGCCTTCCCACAAGATCCAGCGTCTTCTGCTGCATGGTCTGGGGATTGACGGAGATACGGCTCACAGGATATTCCCGGATCACTGAGAGTTTTTCTTCTGTGATGCTGTCCGGCCTGCCCGCCTCCACGGTAAACTCCAGTGTTCCGGACAGGTCAAAGCATTCCGTGACTGTATCCAGAAGCCTTTTTAACTGCTCCGGCTCAAGCGTAGTCGGCGTACCTCCGCCGATATATACTGTATCCGGCCGTCGCCCCTGCCCTTCTGTCATCTCTCCAATGGCACGTATCTCCCTGATCAGAGCATCCAGATATGCTTCCACCCGGTCTTTCCACTCCCCGATCGGCGATGAACTGAACGAGCAGTAGGAGCACACGCTGGGACAAAATGGGACGCCCACATAGAGGCTGAATCCGTTCTTACAGTCCAGGCGCGACAGCAGATCGTTTTCCCTGCACGCCACCTCGCAGGCAAGACGCGCCTTTTCTTTGCTTACATAATACGTATCTTCCAGGAAACGGGCCGCCTCTTCCTGCGTCATGCCGGATTCGATCTTCTGCATGGCCAGCTTTGTCGGACGCACGCCTGTGAGCGTCCCCCATGCCAGAGAACGCCCGGTCGTCTCAGAGAGACAGCGATAGAGCCGCCTTGTGATCTCTCGTTTCACCGCCTGCTGACGCGCCTCTTCCGTAGGAAACTCTGCATCGGGAAGCGCTTCACCGGGCGCAAGGGAAAAGCAGGTCTCTCCCGGCAGCTCTATATCTACGAGAGAGTCCTGCTTTTCATCTACTTTCTGTATGATCTCTTCATTTGGAAAGAATGCTTTCACGACATGATATACATTATAAGTATATTTATTTCTTTTACTTGATATCTTGATCATTGCTCATCCCTGTATGATAAAACTGTTTCCGCTTCTCCCGGCAGACTTTGCACGCCGGATTTCTTTTCAGAGAAACGGATTATATTTTTTCTCATATGCGATATCTGTCTCTTCCATATGTCCCGGATAAACTTTCGTCTCGTCCGGCAGGACAAACAGCTTCTCCCGTACAGAGCGCACAAGATCGCTCATGCTTCCGCCAGGCAGATCCGTGCGCCCGATGGACGCCCGGAACAGGGTGTCCCCGCTGAAAAGAACATTTTCGCCGGCAATGTAGTAGCAGCATCCGCCGGCCGTGTGTCCCGGAGTGTGGATCACCTGGATCTTCATGCCTGCAAGAGTCAGGAGCTCTCCATTCACCAGATACTCTGCACCGCTAAATGTGTAAGGCTGTCCAAGCATAGATGCGGAAGAATTCAGCTGCGCGTTCTCCAAAAGTTCCTCCTCCGCTTTACATGCATAGACCGGTACCGGAAATTCCTCCAGAAAACGGTCGAGCCCCATGATATGGTCGAAATGTCCGTGTGTGAGCAGTACCGCCTTTACCGTCAGTCCCGACTTTTTAATATGGCTTACAAGCTCCGGCGGACACGCCGCCAGATCGACGAGGAAGCATTCTTTCATCTCCTCGCTGCTGACGATATAGCAGTTCGTTCCCACCGGACCTAGTACAAATCTTTCTATCTTCATCTTCTCTTCTGATCTCCTGTCATACTCTGTCAGCCCGTCGTCCTCTCGATATCGATCACGCTCTCTACCTGGCGCAGCTTCTTGATCACCTCGTTAAGCTGCTCGCGCCCCTGCACGATAAATCCCATATCAAGTGTCGCTGTTCCTTTCTTGCTTGTTCTGATATTCACTGACTTCACGTCGATCTTTTCCTCTGTGAAGACTTTCGTTACGTCCATCAGAAGTCCCTGTCGGTCGGCCGCATATATCTTAAGTTCGGCAAGATACTGTCCGCCGCCCTCGGTATCCGATGTGTCCTCCCACTCTGCATCGATCAGCCTCGCCCTCTCGACCGCAGAGAGGTGGAGCATGTTCACACAGTCCGTCCGATGGATGGACATGCCGCGTCCGCGGGTAACGAACCCCACGATCTCGTCTCCGGGCACTGGATTGCAGCACTTGGAGAAACGCACGGCCATATCGTTAATACCTTTGACGACAATGCCGCTCTTAGATTTGGCGATATGGACTTTCTGCTGGTTCGCCTCCGAGATCTTCTCAAGGATCGTCTCGTCGGTGATCTCCTTTTTATGCTCTTTCTCATATTCCTCCTGGAGCCGGTTCACCACCTGGCCTTCCTTGAGACCTCCATGGCCGATGGCTGCAAGGGCCGCGTCCCAGTCGCGGAACCCGTACTTTTTCTGTACGATCTGCTGGTATTTCGGTTTCAGTATATCCGTCAGATTTATGTTTTTGCCGCGGCAGTAAGAAGCGATCAGTTCCTTGCCGCGGATGATATTTTCTTCCTTATACTGCTTCTTAAACCACTGGTTGATCTTATTCTTTGCCTGCGTGCTCTTGACGATATTCAGCCAGTCGCGGCTTGGCCCTTTTGAATTCTGGGACGTCAGGATCTCGATTCTGTCGCCGTTCTGTATCTTATAATCGATATTGACCAGCTTGCCGTTTACACGGGCGCCGACCATTTTATTGCCGACCGCACTGTGGATCGCATAGGCGAAATCCACCGGCGTGGAACCGTTTGGCAGGTTCTTTACATCTCCGTTGGGTGTGAAGCAGTACACATCCTCCGCGAACAGATCCAGGTCTCCTTTTAGCAGACTTAAAAACTCCCGGTTATCGGACATGTCTCTCTGCCACTCCAGGATCTGACGCAGCCAGTTGAGCTTCGCCTCCTGAGCCTCCATGCTCTTCGCGGCGTCCGTTCCCTCTTTATATTTCCAGTGGGCGGCGATACCGTATTCGGCTGTCTTATGCATCTCCTCGGTACGTATCTGGATCTCAAACGGCTGGCCGGACGGTCCCATCAGCGTTGTGTGGAGGGACTGATACATATTCGGCTTCGGCATGGCGATATAATCTTTGAACCGTCCCGGGATCGGCGTATACATCTCATGGATGACTCCGAGCGCCGCATAGCAGTCTTTCACAGAATCTACGATGATACGCACTGCAAAGAGATCGTACACCTGATCCAGCGTCTTGTTCTGGTTCACCATCTTCTTATATATACTGAAAAAATGCTTCACGCGCCCGTAGACTTTCGCCCTGATGCGGGCATTCTTCATATGCTTTGACACTTCTGCGACGATCTGCTGGACGAATTCCTCCCGCTCGGTCTTGCGCTCGTTCAGGTCTTTTACAAGCTGATAATAGACGTCCGGTTTCCAGTATTTTAAGGACAGGTCGTCAAGCTCTGTCTTGATCTTGGAGATACCAAGTCTCTGAGCGATAGGCGCGTAGATATCCATCGTCTCGCGGGCTTTCTCCTGCTGTTTTGCCGGCGTCATAAACTCCAGTGTGCGCATGTTGTGGAGCCGGTCCGCCAGCTTGATGATGATCACGCGGATATCTTTTGCCATTGCAAGGAACATCTTACGCAGGTTCTCAGCCTGCACTTCAAGCTTATCCTGAGAATAATTGAGCTGTCCCAGCTTCGTGACGCCGTCCACGAGAAGAGCGACTTCTTCGCCGAACTCTCTTGTGACGTCGTCCAGCGTCATCTCTGTATCTTCCACTGCGTCATGGAGCATCCCCGCGACGATCGTCTCCTTATCCATCTCCAGATCCGCAAGGATAATCCCCACCCACAGCGGATGGATGATATACGGTTCGCCGGACTTTCTCACCTGGTCTTTATGTGCTTCTCTTCCTATATTATATGCTTTCTCGATCATTGAGATATCGGTCGAGGGATGATATTTCCTCACCCTGGCTACCAGAGCCCGGTATAACTCCTCCGGATCCTGATAGTCTTCGGGAGCTTTTACGGCATGACCGTCTACGACCTCAAGATTCTTATTAAGCTGTTCATATTCAAGTGTTCCTGCCATATCGCTGCCCCCTTTGTCTGATCTGTTTCTCTATATGAAAAGGATGCCTCTGTAAATGTTGGGCATCCGCTATATTTCTATAATATTCATAGTATAGCACTATTTTGTCGATTTTCAAACATTTTTCTATAAAGCCTGCTCAGGACTCACAGTTTGAGATTTACAACCTCATCCACAGGATACAGTCTGAGATATTCTGAGCTCTTTGCTTCTTCAATAATCTTTTCATCAAATCCCGATTCCGAGAACAATGCATACCAGAATCTTCCCTGTTCCCTGACCGGCGTCAGTTTGGCCACAGTATTCAGATATTCCGTATACTTAAACGGAACGCTTTTAAATTTACATTCTCCGACAAGATATTCTTTCGTGTTTTCATTGATACACAACAAGTCGATTTCCGTATCCGCAACTCTCAGCCCGTCTTTTGCCGCTGTATCCCGGACTGTTGTCTTTCCCATCCATCTTCCGATTTTTGTATATCGAAACGGAAGCTTACTTCTTTTCTGCTGCTCTTTTATAAACTGCCTGCAGACATCCTCAAATGCATACGCGGTAAATTCGTGCAGATTCGGCGCTACCAGATACTCATAAACTCCATCTGCATCTCCGTCTTCAAGCTGCGAAAAATTGGCAAACCCAAAAGCATACCAGAACCGGAAGAAATTACCCGTCAGCCTGTAAATACCTCTGTTTGCATTGGCCTTTTCCTTGGCCGATACATCTACGGAAAATTCCCGGTCTATTATGCCAAGTTCAACCAGACTTTTCAGATACACGCTTGTTTTTGACGGATTATTCACAAGTGACTTCTGACTGATATCGTTCAACCGTGTATTGCCAAGAGCAACCGCCTCGATGATCGAATTATACACAGGAGTTTCTCTCAGTTCCTGATGCAGGAGAAACTCCACTTCACTATATAAGACAGAACCTTTCGTCAGGATATTACGCTTTATATTTTCCTCGACTGTCAGTTCAGGGGCAAACTGGTTCAGGTAGTGCGGGATCCCCCCAAGTACGGAATACGCTGTGATCTTATCTCTCGGAGAATAATCCGGAAAAAATTTAACAGCGTCATAAAATCCCATCTCTTTCATTTTATAGATACCGGTCGCCCGGCCGTACAATGAATTTTTCTCCGATAAAAGTTCTTTTTCTATAAAACTCAAAGAACTCCCGCAGAGAATGATCATTACATTGTGATCTTTCAGTTCGACATCCCATATATTCTGCAGGATCGACGGAATACTGTGATTATCCCTGCACATATATGGAAACTCATCGATAACCACCAGCTTTTTTTTCTCGCCGAAAGGCAGTTCCAAAACAGACCTGAATGCCGCTTCCCAGTCGGCAAATTCTGTAATATATTTTGCAGCAGAGATATTTTCCCTGAGCATCTGTCTTGAAAATTTGACAAGCTGATTCCTGTCCGTTGTCTGTGTGCAGGAAAAAAACACGTGAGGCTTTCCTTTACAGAACTCGCGAAGCGTCTCTGTCTTCCCGACACGCCGTCTCCCGTAAAGCACAATAAGCTGACCTCTGTTTTCTGCATACTTATTTTTCAGAAATTGCAGTTCTGTCTCTCTGCCTATAAATCTTTTTCTGTCAGACATATCAAGCCTCCTCGTTTTATCTAATCCAGATTAGTCTAATTTAGATTTAATATTATTTTACCCATCTATAATAAAAATATCAAGAAAATCCGAAAAATTTCATTCGGATTTTCCTGATACTCACTGATAGTTCACGATCATAAGCTGCAGCGTCCTTCTCCCCATATATTCATTGACCGTCGGATAATATGTAAACGACATGACCTGCTCTCTCTCCATCGTCCGCAGGCAATCCTCCACATCTCCGAAATACACAGCCTCCATCTGATTTCCCTGCTGATCCTGAAGCCTGCATTTTAGCACATTTCTGTTCTTTCCGAAGATACGCGGGCTTATGACTTTTAAGTTCCGCTCTGCAAAGAGAGGTTTCGGGTTTCCCTTGCCGAAAGGTTCCAGAAGTTCCAGTTCATTTACGAGCTGTTCCGTGATATAAGGAAACGGGAGCCGCATATCGATAGACACCTTCTCCTGGAGGTCCTCATCGCTGAGTTCGCAGAGTTCATTGATCGTCTCCCGGAACCGCTCTACATCCTCCTCTTCCAGCGAAAGCCCGGCCGCCAGCTTATGTCCGCCGAACTTCGTAAAGAGCGCCCGGCATCTGCACATCTGGGCGAACATATCGTAAGGCTCGATGGAACGCCCGGAGCCTTTGACTCCCTCTTCCGCTCTTGTGAGCACGAATACGGGCTTGTAATACTTCTCGCGGATACGCCCGGCGATGATCCCCGCAATGCTCTCGTGGCAGTCCGGAAGATAGACCACAAGCACCCGGTCTTCTTTCAGAGACGAGCTTTCGATCATCTGAACGGCTTCCTCTACACCCTGTTCTGTCATCTCTTTCCTGCTGTCGTTAAGAGCTTTTAAGTCCTCCGCCAGCATGACGGCGTCCCGCCTGGTACGGGCGTTCAAAAGTTCCAGCGCCCGCTTTGCCGTATCGAGCCTCCCGCTGGCATTAATGCACGGCCCGAGGATAAATCCGATATGATAGGCGTTCAGACGCTCTACGTCAATGCCCGTACACTCGATCAGCGCTTTCAGCCCCGGATTCTGCGTGCGTTTCAGCATCTCCAGGCCCTGCTTTACAAAGATTCGGTTTTCCCCGGTCAGATCCATCACATCGCCTACTGTCGCGATAGCCACATTTTCCATAAGATAGTCTACATCTTCCGGATCTCTTTGCATCACATTGTACAGCGCCTCGATCAGCTTATACGCCACCGCCGCGCCGCACAGCCCTTTGAACGGATACTCGCAGTCCGCACGGTGAGGATCAACGACTGCGTCCGCTCCTGGCAGTATGTACTCTTTCTCTCCGTTCATTTCCACATACGGCACTGCATGGTGATCCGTCACCACGATCGTCAGCCCGTTTTCTTTCCCGTAGGCGATCTCCTCCGCCGCGGCGATCCCGTTGTCACAGGTTATGATCGTGTCGATCCCGTCATTGATGGCACGGTCGATCAGCTCGATATTCAGCCCGTATCCGTCCCTGATCCGATCCGGGATATCCGTGTCCACATCCGCCCCCAGTCCGGAGAGTCCCTGCCGGAGGATATATGTGGCATTTACCCCGTCTATATCGTAATCGCCGATCACGCGGATGCGCTTCTCCTCCCGGATCTTTTCCGACAGGATCTCTACCGCCCGGTCCATATCTTTCATCATCATTCCGTCATAGAGATCGGCTATAGTGCCATTCAGGTAGAAGTCAACCGGCTCGTCTCCGATAATATCCCTGTTGCGGATCAGCCTTGCGAGGATCGGGGAAATGTGATATTTCTCCGCAATCTGATTAAAATCCGCTTTCTTCATAGTGACGAACCATTTTTCCATACTGCTGTGCCTCCCGGAGTTACTGTCTGAATATATTTACTGATACACTTTCCTTAATAGCATAGCAAAGTACCTCCTGTTTGGAAAGTATTTAGATATTTTTCTAAATAGCTATTGACTTCTGGCTTTCAAAGTATTATAAAGTATTTAGAAATATTTCTAAATGCTTTGGAAGGGAAGTGAGAGCGATTGAGTTTTGCCGATACATTTAAAGCGTTATCCGATCCTGTACGGCGGGAAATACTGGAGCTTCTCAAAAACGGCAGGCACTCTGCCGGAGACATAGCCGCAAACTTCGATATGACGCAGGCTACCGTCTCCTATCATCTGAAGATCCTGAAAAAAGCCGACCTGATCCGGGAAACGCGGGAAAAGAATTATATCTATTATGAATTAAATCTGACTGTCCTCGAGGAAGTCATGGTCTGGCTGTCAGATCTGAAAGGAGAGAATTAAACGATGGAAAATGTAAAAAAATATAAGACTACAATTATCATTACAACACTGATCACACTGCTTCCGATCCTGTTCGGGCTCATCGTATGGAACCGGCTTCCCGAACAGATCGCCACTCACTGGGGCGCAGACGGACAGGCGGACGGATACTCGGGAAAAACATTTGCCGTATTCGGCATGCCGTGTATTCTGGCCGTATTGCAGTTGTTTGCCTCTTTTATCACCCTTAATGACCCGAAACGGCGCAACATCCACAAAAAACCGCTCACACTGGTACTCTGGGTCATTCCGGTAATGTCGCTTATCGTAAACAGCATTACTTACGCAATTGCTCTCAGCATGGAAATAGATGTGGGTATCGTTGTCTCCATACTAATCGGCGTCCTCCTCATCGTCCTCGGGAACTATATGCCGAAACTACAGCAGAACTACACAGTCGGCATCCGCGTTCCATGGACGCTGAACAGCACGGAAAACTGGAACCGAACCCACCGGCTGGGCGGAAAGACATTTATACTGGGCGGGTTTCTCCTGATCATTGCGGGCTTTCTCGGCAGTGTAATGGGCGATTACGGAACACTTGCCGCGATCATCGTAATCGTATTGATCTGTGCGGGAGTACCGGCAGTATATTCATACTATCTGTACAGGAAAGGAATATAAAAGGAGTATGAGCCAGATCGCAGACCGCATGATTCTGTTATTATTTTGCAGAATACTGCAAGTTTTATTTTCGGCAAAGCATTATAATACTGTAGTGTAATCATACTGTCTGTTTTACACAGGGAGAAAGGATGCTGATCCTGCGGGATCACATGCCGTAGCCCGGAATTCCGGGAAACAAGAAACTATCTGTATGTAAGGAGTAAGTTTATGAATAATATCGAGAGAAGAGACCGGGAGATGGCATACATCTCCGATGACACTGTAATAGAAGAACAGAAAGCCTGCCGGAGGATTCTGCAGCGTCTGAACACAGTGGACCGATCTGACTTCGACGAGATCGGGAAGATCGTCAAAGAGCTGTTCGGAAAATCTGAAGACGCGTTTATCAATCCGCCGTTCTACTGCGATTACGGCTCCCACATCGAGGTCGGGAAGAACTTCTTTGCAAACTACAACTGTACCATCATCGACGTGGCTAAAGTTACGATCGGGGACAACTGTCAGATGGCGCCGAATGTGTCCATCTACACGGCGGGACACCCGCTCCATCCGGTCTCCCGCAATTCCCTTTACGAGTATGGCGTCAGCGTTACCATAGGAGATAATGTCTGGATCGGAGGAAATACGGTCATCATGCCGGGAGTTCACATCGGAAACAACACGGTCATCGGCGCGGGGAGCGTGGTGACGAAAGATATCCCTGACTGGGTGGTTGCAGCGGGCAATCCGTGCAGGGTGATAAAGCAGATCACAGAAGCGGATAAGAAGTACTATTATAAAGACAGGGAATTCGACGCCGAAGCATGGGAATATATTGTAAGTACAGAACACAGGTAGGCCAAAACAGGCAAACCGTCAGACCAGTCCCATACTTCTCAATATGTGCAGCCATCCCGTCATCGTGAACGCACTGAACATGGTCGTCAGCATGACCACACTGGATGTCAGCACACGTTCATGCCCCATGTTCCTCGCCATTACATGGCAGTTCACTGTTGTGGCGGAACCGGGCATAACAGGGATCGCCACCCGCTCTTCCCGCCGGAAGCCAGTCCATACGGCAGGCGGGAGGAACAGGGCCGCGAACAGACTTATCTATAATCTCCTGTCATTTGAAGCAAGTGGTAATATGATCTTTACTCCGAATCCTCCATATCTGCCTTTTCCGATCTCTATCTTTCCTCCATGAGACTCTGCGATCTGCTTTACGATCAAAAGTCCCAGTCCGTGGCGCTGCTCTCTTGTATTTGTATCGCACACCATATAATGTGGTGCATGATTCAGCTTTTCGATTTCTTCTTCAGAAGCGCCCGCTCCGTCATCCTCGACAGAGATTACGCAGTATTCTTTTATTCTTTCCGCCTGCTCTCCTGCTGCCGCTGATTTCTCTGCCGGGCAACATGGCTGTGAAACAGACACCGCCACATAGATCGTACATCCATCTTCATTATGATTCATGCTGTTCTGGATCAGGTTTGAAACCGCCCGCTTTATGAGTTCTTTATCCGCAGAAATCCGGCAGATGTTAAGCTCCTCATCTGTCTCCCACTCAACAGGATATCTTCCCTCCACGTCCATGTTGATAAAATCCACAGCTATCTGCCGGACAAGAGCGACCGCATTGATTTCTTCCCGGATAACAGGCTGCATATTGTACTCCATCTTGGACGCCAGGTTCAGGTCATTGATGAGATTCTTGATCCTGCGGCTCTGGTGAACGATGGCGGACGCTTTCTTTCTGTCCTCTTCCCGCAGATATTCGGAATCCTCGAGCTGCGCCGCGTACCCCATGACCATGGACAAAGGCGTGCGGATATCGTGGGATACACCGGCGATCCAGTTGGCGCGGGCGGCGTCTTTCTTTCTGAGCTGATATTTCTGCGACTGCAGCATTTCCGAAGTTTTATTCAGGTGAAATGCCAGTTCTGAGAGTATGCCCTTTTCTTTCAGGCGGACTGGTTCTCCCTCCGGCAGCTTCCGGATGCCCTCCACGATCGGACGCACCGAGCGCAGCAGACCTGCGTTCGCTCCGATATAGATCAGGAGTACCGGTATGATATTTGCCGCTAAAACAGTGACCGCCACCCTCGGCGCACTTTCGATCATCTGGTAATCCCAGCTTGCGTACATATGTTTCCAATAACTCTTCTGCGGATACCCGAGGATCATCAGCCCGTCTTCTCCCGTTCCTGTAAATGTAGGACAGTCGTTGATATATCCTCTGGTGAGTGATGAAACTTCCGAAGCCGTATACGCAAGAGGCGCCGTATCCGGCAGGTTGTCCGAGCGCCACACTGCCTTTAATGTACTGTTGTCTATATAGACCGCCCAGATATTTTCGCTTTCCAGTTCTGCCTGCATCGCCGCAGACATAACGTACCCCGACTCCGTCTCTTCCATGGATTCCGCCGCCTCCTGCGCAGTCGTCCATGGTCCTCCGTTTGTGGAGTGTCCGACTGTATAAAAGATCAGGAAACCGATATTGAGCACTAAAAATAGAAATATGCTCAGCAGAAGGAGCAGGACAAATCTTCGGATCAGTTTCGGTATACTTTTCATAGTCTGTCATTTCCTTTCTTTGCTCAGTCCTTGTAGTCATTTACGCGCCTGTCGCGCCAGGATCAGTTTGTATCCCAGCCCTTTGACCGTCACCAGAGAGACCGGCCGGGACGGATTGTCTTCGATTTTCTCCCGGATACGCCGGATATGCGCCATAAGAGAATTTTCGTATCCATAAGGATTGTCGCCCCATGCCGCTTCACAGAGGGCGTCGATGGTCACGATCCGCCCTGCATTGCGGTACAGGGCAGACAGAAGTGCAAATTCCTTTGCCGTCAGCGGGATGCGCTCCCCGCCCCTGATCACTTCCGCCCGTTCCAGGTCGATCTCACAGCCGCTTAATTTCACAAGCGGGTCTTCCTCTTTATAACTCCTGCGCAGGATCGCTGCCACACGGAAGAGCAGCTCCTTTGGCAGAAATGGCTTTACCATGTAATCATCCGCCCCAAGCCCGAATCCGCGAAACATGTCTTCCTCCTCACCCCGCGCGGTCAGGAAAAGCATCGGATAGTCCCCCTTTTCTTTCAACTTTTCCATCAGTCCGAAGCCGTCTCCGTCCGGGAGCATCACATCGAGGATAGCCAGATCTGGATCAAATTCATCCGCCGCTTTCAGTGCTTCCGCAACACTCTGCGCGGTTCGGATATTCACATACCCGGCCTCTTCTAATATAGATACAACCATATCCAGCAGTTCCGGCTCGTCGTCCACGAGCAGGATCCGTTTCTTCTTAATATAATCTGATAGCATACAGCTTTCATCTCCTTTCCTCTCAGAAATCGGCCAGAGCACTGTTGCGTCCCTGGCTGAACTATGCCCATTGTATCACAGCAGATGTTTCTTTTGTATTCTGCGCGGCAAATGTAAGGTAAATGTAAGGCAGAGAGAAGATTGACGTAAGGTCCACCGTATATGATAAAGGTACGGCGACGGATAAGCCGTCGCCGGATGAATAAACCAAAGGAGATGTGTGATATGAATATGATCCAGACCAGAAATCTGACCAAATCCTACGGCGGCTTTACCGCGGTCTCGAACCTGAACCTGCACGTTCCGAAAGGATCCGTATACGGCTTCGTCGGACCGAACGGCGCAGGGAAGTCAACGACTATGAAAATGTTTCTTGGGCTTACCCGCCCAAGCAGCGGTGCGTTTGTCATCGACAAGATGAGCTATCCCCACAACCGTGTAAAAATCCTGAGGGAGATCGGTTCCTTTATCGAAGCGCCCGCTTTCTACGGAAACCTTACCGGAGAAGAGAATCTTGACATTATCCGCCGGATCTTAAAACTGCCGAAGTCCACTGTGGATGATGCCCTGGAGCTTGTGGATCTCACCCCGTACAGGAAACGACTTGCCCGCAAATATTCCCTGGGCATGAAGCAGCGTCTCGGGCTTGCAGGCGCGCTGCTTGGCAGGCCGCCCATCCTGATCCTTGACGAGCCTACAAATGGTCTCGATCCGGTGGGCATTCATGAGATCCGCATGCTCATCCGATCCCTGCCGGATAAATTTGACTGTACCGTGTTCGTCTCCTCTCATCTTCTCTCGGAGATTGAACTGATGGCTGACCACATCGGAGTATTGAACCACGGTCATCTGCTCTTTGAGGGCACGCTGGAAGAGCTGAAAGAAAAGGCGTCTTTTGAGGGCTATCCTGATGAGAATCTGGAAAATATGTTCCTTGCACTGATCGAGGAAGACAATATGAGGCGGGGTGGTGTGAAATGAGTTTCCGATTAGAATGTAAAAAGATCAGACGGACCGGTCTGGCAGCTGCATTTCTTGCAGGCAGCGTCATAGCGGCGGCGCTTCCGGTCATTAATACAGCTGCGCGGCCAGATACCTTTTCCTCTATGACGGGATCTCCTGCCGCGATCCTTTCGGACGCCAACCTGCAGATGATCTCCATGCTGAATCTCCTGCTCATCACAGCCGGAGCCTGCATCCTGTACCACATCGAATATGCGGATAATGGGCTTCAGAAGATACAGTCACTGCCGGTCCGGGAGTCAGGACTTTTTATCGGGAAATGCGGGATACTCCTGCCGTTTGTCCTCATGATGATCCTCTTCGAGACTGCCTCTCTGTGTTTCTGCGGATGGCGCTGGCTGGACGCCGGGAAAGAAGAACTCATCGAAATGCTGCAGACTCTCGGATTTACGCTGCTCCTCACACTTCCGGCAACCGTGACCGCTCTCGTGATCGCATCCGCATGCCGGAACATGTGGACCGCACTTGGAATCGGAGTATTATGTGTCTTTATGGCAACCATGCTCTCCACAGATAATTTTATCGCTTCCCTGTTTCCGTATGCCCTGCCGTTCCAGATACTGCCGGGCATGGAGACAGAACGGGTGATCCATTACTGTATTGCCGCCGTGTGCGAGACTGCCGCCGCATGTGCCGCGGAGATTATACACTTAAAAGTCAGGAGGTTATTTGCATGAACATTTTTACATTAACAGCAGTTGAATTTAAAAAGATAAAGCGCTCAAAGATCCTGCTGATCCTGATCGCCGCCACGCTCATCCTGTGGTTTCCGAACATTCTGAACGCGGATCTGAACTTCGATATGAGTGATATAGGTATCTCGCCGGAAAACAGCTTCTTCATCCAGGGATTCATGGGAATGGCGTGGTTTATCTATCCGGCGGTCATGGTCGTCGCCACCGTTATTCTCGTCCAGACGGAACGGACGAATCACGGCATCCTCAAGATGCTCGCCCTGCCGGTCAGCACGCCTCTTTTGTGTCTTGCCAAATTCATTGTCCTGGCGGTGGCCGCTGCGGCATTCATCCTGTTTATGACCGCCGGATACTATATCGCCGCGGCTGCGGCGGGCGCGCTGAATGACTACAGCTTCATCCTCGCGCCGGACTATGTTCTCCCCTTTGCCGGAAAACTGTATCTGGCTTCCCTGCCTATGGTGTCCGTGTTCTGGCTGATCGCTGTGTGCATATCCACTCCCATATTTTCCGTGGGCGCAGGGCTCATCTCCATCGTGCCAAGCGTACTGATCAACAATACGAAAGCCTGGTTTGTCTATCCCATGGGATACCCGTTCTATCTTGTAATGACAGAATATGGAGAGGTAGCGGAGAATATCGGGAAAAGCCAGATGGATCCGATTCCATGGATCCCTGTTGCTGTTGGGATTACACTGATCTGTTTATTGATTTCCTGCCTGTGTTTCGGGCGGGCTGAAAGGAGATAAGAATTATGAAAGAAAAAATATTGACCGCTGTCAGCACACTTATGCTCTTCATTCCGTGGACGATCCTGCCCCTGCGCACGTTCGACTGGGCGCTGGAATCCCCTGCTGCGGAGATCATCGTATACAGTTATGCGGCATTCATGGTATTCAGCGGGATCTTCACCCTGCTGTCATATACGACAGCAGGCGTGAAAAATAATCTGATGAAGATCTGTCTTGTGATCACCTTAATGTACGCTATCGGCGCTGCGGCGATCGTAGGTATGTCCCTGCTGTAGACGCAGGTGCTGCTGATGTCCTCTGGTGCTGCTGACCGCCGCTGACGCAGAAAACTGCTAACAGCTCTTTATTCCCCTACAATGCACACGCGGATCAGGTTTGTCCGGCCCGGGATACCAAGCGGAATGCCGCCTGTGAATACGATCTTGTCGCCTTCTTCTACAATGCCATGTGCCTGTGCGGCTTCGATAGCGCGCAGGCAGAGGATCTCCGAACTGTACTCTTCCCGGATCTGCAGTGGCAGGATTCCCCAGGACAGATTAAGCTGCCTGCATACTTTCTCAGAGCTGGAGCACCCTGCGATCAGACACTCCGGGCGGTACTTGGAGATCATGCGGGCTGTATTTCCGGTCTTGCTTACCGCCAGGATCGCATTTGCTTTCAGATCGATCGCGGTCATGCAGGTCGCATGGGAGATCGCGTTTGTTATATCCGGTTCCTCGCTGCGCTCTCTCCTGCGGAAGATGGCGTTGTAATCGATATTGCGTTCCATCTGTACGGCGATCCTGACCATCATTTTAAGCGCTTCTACCGGGTATTTTCCTGCTGCCGTCTCGCCGGACAGCATGATCGCGCTCGTCCCCTGGGAGATCGCATTTGCCACATCTGTCGTCTCTGCACGTGTCGGACGCGGATGAACCATCATAGAGTCGAGCATCTGCGTTGCCGTAATGACAACCTTGCCCGCCTCGTACACTTTCTCAATGATCCTCTGCTGGATGATCGGCACATGCTCGAGCGGGATCTCCACGCCCATATCGCCCCTGGCGATCATAATGCCGTCTGCCTCCTCTATGATCGCATCGATATTGTCCACGCCCTGCTGATTCTCGATCTTGGCGATGATATTGATGTCTGAACCGCCGTTGTCATTGAGGAGTTTTCTCATCTCTCTGACATCGTCTGCCGTTCTCGTAAATGAAGCCGCGACAAAATCAAAATCCTCCTGAATGCCAAACAGAAGATCGTCTCTGTCTTTCGGACTGATAAACGGCATCTTCAGCTCGACTCCGGGCACATTAACGCCTTTATGATCGGAAATATCGCCGCCGTTCTTTACGATGCAGACAATATCTTTGTTCACGATATTCACGACTTCCATACCTACCAGTCCGTCATCGATCAGGATAGAATCTCCGGGCGTTACGTCTTTATAAAGATCCTTGTAGCTGACTGTCACCTGCTCTTGCGTTCCGTCGATCTCATCATTTACAAGGGTGAATTCCTGTCCCTCTTCCAGTGTGATCTTCTGATCCCGGAAACAGCCGATACGTATCTCCGGCCCTTTCGTATCCAGAAGCGCCGCGATGGGCTTATCAAACTGTCCGCGCAGTGTCTTCAGCTTCTCCAGACGCACTTTCTGTTCTTCGTGCGTCCCGTGTGAAAAATTAAAACGCGCCACATCCATTCCCTCTCTGATGAGAGCTTCCAGAATGCCCTCACTGTCTGTGGCAGGTCCAAGTGTACAGATGATCTTAGTCTTTCTCATAATCTTTCCTTTCCTGATGAATCCTTGCTTTGATAAAGCAGCACAGTCCTTTATCCAGGCGAACTGCTAAAGTTATTATAACATCATTGCAAGTTCAATATCCAGACAGAAATCATGAGATAAGCACTTTCTTTACAATTCAAGACTCGCTCACGAGTCTTGGCGCGGGATTCGGGTCAGCTTTAGCTGACATAATACATCTCCGAATCCCTGCGCATCCCCGCGGAGCGTATATCAGATGGGGGATTGACACCCGCCACTGATACTGATTGGTTACTCACCGCCTATGGAGGCGGGAGTCATCCCACATCTGATATATAACACAGAAAACACCTTCCGCTTACAGATCGGCAGAAAGTGTTTTCGCTGATATCACAGTATTATTCTGTTCTTATATTTACCGCATTTTCAAGGAAAAATTTATCCGGAAAGTGTTTTCTGGCGAACTCCATTAATTGATCATAACTTTCTACAAGGTTTGTCCGAACGATTTCCCGTCATCATATCCGATACAGAATTTTCAGGAATTCCGACGATGGTCCCGTCATCCAGAACCCCCATAAAAAGATCTCCGCCAAACCGGTTCAAAAAGGCGCAAACACTTTCATAAACGTCGTGTTCTATTCCGTTTCCGCAGCGTTTGAATTCTACCGCAACATGTTCTCCAATTGTAAGAACCGATTTCATTGTCGTCAAATCCATAGCTCTTCCTCCGATCAAAGACCTGTTATTTTCCCTCTCCTTTAATATAGCACATGACTTCTGCTTTATCCAATATAACAAAGCACAGACAAAATGAAAGGAAACCGGTATCCGGATTTTACATGAACTTAATCCGAAGTTTATAGAATACTACATTCTTTTCTTCTATAATAAAATAATATTATGAAAAAGTACAAAACTGATAGTGGGAGAATATTGTCCATGATTTTATATATAATCATCATTTTCATTCTCGGTCTGACAGGTACAGGCATTACACTCTTTCTTTTCTTCCGCCTTAGACGAGGCCGTAAGGCATCTGAATCTGAAAGAACGTCAGAAAAGGAAACTTCATCCGAAAGTAAAATGCTGTCTCTGCCTCTGAAATTGTATGCTGCGTTATTTATTCTTGTATTTACTGCGGGATTCATGCTGATCGGAGGATGTATTCTCTATTCCACATACAAAGAAGACCTGAGATATACCGGTAAGGCAGAAGGCATTGTGGTAGAATATGCCCGGAAACTGGAAAACACAGACGATAATTTCGATTATGTCTACGCGCCGGTGGTACGTTATCAATCCCATCATAAAACCAACTGCCTTGGCACGGGCAATGTCTGGACATCCAGGCGCCCTTTTAAGATCGGAGAACAGGTCTCGCTGCGATATGATCCCAAACGAACTGATGTTGTATATGTGGAAAGTTATGGCGTTTCTATTGGTTACAAGATCGGCATCATATTCTTTCTATTTGGATTTGCTATATCTGTCATATTGCTGCTTTTTCTCATTCTGAGTCATACTGTCCATGACAAAGGCCGAAAGTCTGAGATCATGGGGCAGATCACAGCAGCCATAACAGGGCTGCTGATCGCGGGAGTATGGATTACTCTTGCAGGTATTAAGACTGCAATCATTATGTTTGCGGTGTCGGGTATCTGTTTTCTTATCTTACATTTAGGAAAACGGAGGTAACAGGATACAGTCACTTTTGTATGCAGGCAAGTTCTACTATCGTTTCCGCTGCTGTTTAAATATTGTCCTGTTTTAGCAAAGAGCGTCCATTCCGCCGTCAAGACGGATTCCGGATCCCATGATGTGGGACGATACGTCCGACGCCAGATAGAGAGCCAGATTCGCCACCTCATCCGGCCTGCAGTAACGTTTATCCAGATACTGAGCGCCGAAAACCTGCTCTGCTTCTTTGTGTGTTTTTGTATCTCCGAATGTATTTTTCTCGATCCGTCCGATCATCGGTGTGTCCACACCACCGGGGCAGATATAATTACAGTGTATCCCATGCGGCCCGAGCTCCAGCGCCACTGTTTTTGCCAGTCCTGCCACCGCATGTTTGGAAGAGCAGTATGCGCTCATTCCCGGAGAAGTCGTATAACTTCCGTTAGATGCAATAGTGATGATCGCGCCGTTTCCGTTTTTGAGCAGATAGGGGGCCGCATACTTCATAACAAACATAACGCTGAACACATTGATCTGATATACTTTCATATATTCTTCTATGGTGCAGTCCTGAATCTCCTGATACTTGCCTTCATATCCGGCATTCGGAATAACAACGTCTATCTTTCCGAAGCGCTCATACGCACTGTCAATCCACGCTTTCACCTGGGCTTCTTCTGTCACATCCACTACCGATGTAAACAATTTGTCCCCCGAGATCTCCAGCGTCGGCACAAAGGCGTCCAGTTTTGCCTGACTGGTAGATGAAATCGCAAGCCTGCATCCCTCTCCGGCAAACGCACGGCAAAGAGCCTGACCGATCCCGCCTGTTGAGCCGTTAATCAATACAACTTTGTCAGTTAATCCGTAATCCATATAGCATCCATCCTTTCTTGAATATTAGTTTCATCTAACGACTTTATTATATCATTGACAGAATCATGTGTAAAGCATCCGGGCCATCATCTGGTTGTACTTTATTCCAGAACCTTATATAATCTTTAGAGTAACAAAACTAATATCAGAAAGGAGTACAGTATGGAACTGCGTGTCCTGAATTATTTCCTCGCCATTGCAAGAGAACAGAGTATCGTACATGCTGCCGAAAGTCTTCACCTCTCTCAGCCCACACTGTCCACACAGATCAAAGGGCTGGAAGAAGAACTGGGAAAGCAGCTTCTTATCCGCGGAACAAAAGGCTCCCGCAAAGTCACTCTGACAGAAGAAGGGATGATCCTGCGAAAGCGGGCAGAAGAAATCCTGGACCTGGTCAGAAAAACAGAAAATGAGATTACTATGAGTGATGATATCGTCATGGGGGATATCTATATCGGAACAGGAGAGACAGACGGCGTCCGGCTGATCGCCAGAGCTGCTCAGAAGCTCAGTAGCCGGCATCCCGGTATCCATTATCATATCTCCAGCGGAAATGCCGCCTATGTGTCAGAATACCTGGATAAAGGCCTGATCGACTTCGGCGTTGTCTTCGGGGATGTGGATCTGACAAAATACAACGCGCTGGAGACAGCATATTCTGAAACATGGGGCGTTCTGATGCGCAGGGATTCTGTACTGGCAGCCAGGGAGGACATTCTGCCGGAAGACCTGCAGGATAAGCCTCTGATCCTTTCTCAGCAGGAATCCCGTGGCGGCAGTCTGACGCAGTGGATCGGCCGGGAAGTATCCGACCTGAACGTCATCGCCACCTATAACCTGCTTTATAATGCTTCTCTTCTTGTGGACGAAGGACTCGGTTATGCCATCGGCTACGACAAGATCATCAACACAAGTGGAAACAGCAGCCTCTGCTTCCGTCCTCTGAAGCCCCGATTGAAAAATAAGCTGAGTATTATATGGAAAAAATATCAGATTTTTTCAAAACCCGCAGAAAAATTCCTCGAAGTGCTCTGTGAATTGCTGACACTGACGAATTCCCCGGACGAATCATAGGCCGTGGTCAGCCTTGTCCGGGTGCGGTATCCGCCCTGTCAGAAAGTCCCAGATACCTTTTCAGAGCCTTTATATACAACTCTCCCATTTTCCCGGGGATCGTATTTTTTCTCACAATATAGCCGATCTCCATCACACTGTTATGATTTTCCTCATCGTCCCGGAATGGGACGGCGGCAAACTCATTGCCGTTGAGTTCCTCGCAGATGATCCCTGAGCAGAGCGTGTATCCGTTCAGTCCGACCATCAGGTTCAGCATAGTCGCTCTGTCATTTGCGCGGATGATCTTCGGGTATTCATTAGTGGATAGTATCTCTTCCGCAAGATAAAAAGAACTGTTGTCTCCCTGCTCGAACGCAAGGCAGGGATAGTCGGAAAGCTGACTGAAGCTGATAGACTTTTCTCCTGCCAGGGGGTGATTTTTCCACAGATACACATATGCCCGGCAGTCGATCAGATGGTGGAACTCCACACCGGCCGAACGAAGCAGCTTTTCCATGCTCTTTCTGTTAAAATCACAGAGATAGAGGACGCCGATCTCGCTTTTCATGGTGCTGACGTCACTGATCACTTCCGAGGTCTTCGTCTCTCTGATGGCAAACTCATATTTAGACATATCGAACTGCTTCGCCATGTCCACAAATGCTTTCACAGCAAAAGAATAATGCTGGGTGGAGACGCCGAATTTTTTCTTCAGAGAACCGTTCTCCCCATACTTCTCAAGGATCGTCTCGTACTGCCCGTAGAGCTGCCTTGCATACAGGAGGAACTCTGTCCCGTCATTGGTCAGCGTCACTCCCCTGCCGCTGCGGTTAAACAGCGTGATTCCCAGCTCTTTCTCCAGTTCCTGCACGGCGCTGGTCAGGGAGGGCTGTGAGACGTATAGCTGTTCCGCAGCCTTATTTATCGATTTTGTCTCTGCTATCGTAATGATATAGCTCAACTGAGTCAGTGTCATTTTTCTGTCTCCGTCTCTCTTAAGGCTTTCAGATTATGCCGGCCGTAGAGCGCCAGTGATATCAACATCATGACAACACAGATCGCAATCAGCGCTTTTGACACAGTATCCGGGATGTTATACCAGAACACATGAAGAATCATCATGGCGTAGAGAAGCCAGGTATTGACCTTTCCGTGCCAGTCCGCTCCGAACACTTTTCCCGTCTTCTGTATCATAAGCAGGCCCGTCACCCCCATGAAAAATTCTTTCACTACCATGAGGGCGAGCGGTATGATCATCAGCGGAAAGCGGGTGAGCAGACAGAACAGCATGGCCGCCTGTGTCAGTTTATCAGCGATCGGATCAAGCACTTTGCCCAGGCCGCTTATCATGTTGAATTTTCTTGCAACGATCCCGTCCACAGTATCTGTGAGACCGGATATGAGCAGTATGATCCCCGTCCACAGATAGTTTTTCTCCACACAGTACAGCCACATAAAGACCGGGATAAGACATAGCCGGAAAAATGAGAGCAGGTTGGGGATCGTCAGTATTTTGCTCTGTTTGTCTGATTCAGTTTTCATTCGTTTCCTCCCGTAAAATCCATCCTGTCGTACGGGTAAGATGATAGAACGAATCGACAGACTTGTCAATGATTTTTCAGAAACTGATCCGGTCCAGACTATGTCCTTTACAAGATACTTTCTCCCTCAGTCCAGAACAATGACACAGTCATACTCCCTGCTCAGCATTTCCAGCTCCTCACTGTTAATGCTGCTCACTGTCTCCACATTGGGCGTCCAGAGAAAATACCTGCACACATACCGCACCTCCCCGCTGGACACCTGTCCGTTTTCATCTGACGCCGTTATCAGATAGGTTCTCTCATCGGTTTCACCGTTTTCATACCACCGGTCCCCCACAGCCTGCTCCACCCTGCCGGGCAGAGAAGTCTCATAATCCGCCCGGATACTGAGCAGACCGTTGATCTCGGAATACAGGAAATTCACTCCGATCAGAACTGTTCCCAGCACTGCATACTGGTATCTCCGCTTCGCCCCCGGAGACGAATACGCCCTGTACGCTCCCCGCTCATCGATATCCACTGCAAAAGAGCTTTCCATATCCACCGTCGCCCCCATGAGCAGAACTCCCGCAAACAGAGTCATGACACTGCAGGCGTATCGCTCAAAGCCGGCCAGGAGCAGAGCCTCCTCAGCCGGCATAAAATACAGATACATATACAGCATCCCCACATAGTAGAGAATGACCGTCACAATGCCGGCCGGCAAAATATATCCCAGCCGCCAGCGTCTTTTCATCCGAAACCGGGCATACAGAACAGCCCCGGCGGCAAGAAAAAGGCACACGAAGAATACCTGCGCCGCCCGCCCCGACAGATCAAAGGAAGTCTTAAGAAAATCCCTCGTCACCTGCCCGTAAAATTCTTCCCCCACAGGAGCTCCATACTCTACACCGGTCTTTCCCATCTCAAATTTCCCTTCAAAACCTGCCAGGTCCGTATCGAGATGACGCTGCCACGCCAGTAAGGGAAGCGCCGCCCCACAGAGCATCAGCGCCCCGAGCCCTGATATTTTTGCCCATTTCCCGAGGGAGCCGGTCTTATCCGCGCCCTCCTCTCCGCTCTCTGTTTTCCGGCTTTTCCATCCGGCATAAAAACTCATCCAGAGAGCATAAATTCCTGCCGCTCCTGCAAAAAACACTCCTGTATTCTTGACGATCCCCATGAACCCAAGCAGTATCGCCTGAATGATGCAAAGCTTCCATTTTTCCCTGCAGTACCGGAAAGAAACCGCCGCGGACGCCATCGCCAGGAGAGGCAGGAGAAAATCCACCAGCAGATTGTTGATCCGTATCGTCAGATTCAGATAAGACAAAGCGCGCACCCCATTCCCGGAAAAGAGTAGAGGAGAAACCGCCTCCGCTCTTTCACAATGCCAGACACCGCATAGAAACAGGCGATCAGCATACTGTTTTGAGCAAGGAGCATGATGCCCTGCGACCGCCCGGCAAACCGGCACACATAGTAAATAAACACACTGCTGCCCGGAGGATAATCCCGAAATGGTATCATGACCGTATCCGCCCCTGGAAAATGATCCGTGGACAGCAGGTATTTCACGATCAGCGCCCAGTGGGAAAAATTATCATAATGGAGCAGTTTCAGATCCAGGGAAAGCAAAAGGAACACCGCAGCCCCCACTCCAAAGCAGAATCCCCACAGGCTCCGCTTCAAAGGGCGTATCTTCTTTCTAAAGACCAAGACCGCAAATACAATAAATCCTGCCAGCCCGCCCAAAAGCGCCAGATCCGCCGCAAGAGCCAGAATACCCAGCAGCCCGCCAAAGAAAAGCGCAAGACTGACGCCCGCCATGCAGATGACAGGCACGAACCAGCTCTTTATCTTCCCAAACCGGCAGACAACAAAAAAATATCCCCAAAACGACATCAGAAGCAGCGCTGTCTCTGTCAGCCTGTACAACCTTTCCATATTCTCACCTCTCTTATCTTCTCTCCCACCTCATACGGATGTTCCGGCACACCTCGTCGTAAACCGTCATCCACGGATCGATCTCTCTTGGCAGGGAGTGTTTCCGGTCATGGATGATCTGCATCCAGTTCCTCCTGCTCTCCTCATCCACAGGACTGACTGTTGCAGCCAGAAATTCCTCCGCCCTGCTGTAAACGCATGTCGCGTTCAGAGCGGCTCTGTAATGCTCCGTAGTGACCACGACCCGGAATGTATCCCCCTTTTTCATCCCCGGTATGTCCGGAATCCGCAGCGCGATCCCCTCCTCGGACACATCCACTGTCTTTCCTTGCCAGTATTCTCCGGTTTTCCATACTTCCGCTTTCTCCTCTGCCCCGATCCGGTCAGAGATGCGCCGGGATTCCCGTCCCAGCATAAAGAATACGGCATACAGAAGTGAAACCAGATTGTAGCCAAGCCAGAAAAGGATGACACTGCTGTATACCAGGACCAGTCCGTACTTTCCCCGCAGAAAGATAAGAATCGACGCAACCGTAAGGAAGATCAGGATACCATGGGGGATGAGATAGCGGAAAGAGGCCGTCTGCACCCTCTGCTTCTTCTTGTCCGTTACTTTAAATTTCTTGTAATGGATCCCAACGGATTCCAGAAAAACCGGAACGATCAGATAGGGCGCCAGTATCGTGTCGATGATCTGGCTCCACCGCATATTCCGGATGTTGGTGCTCAAATACCCCATGGCCACACGGTAGGACAGGTGGGACGGCAGCCAGAACAGCAGCAATTCCCAGAATCCGCACTCCACAAGGCGAAATCCGAACAGCGCAAAGAGGATGGGCGACAGGATGAATATCATCCGGCACAGAAAGGACCACCAGTACAGATATGAGTTCAGGTAGGACAGGCGGGCCTGCAGCGTAAGGTCTTTTGTAAAGACAGCGTTCGTGTTCTGGATGCTCTGGATCACTCCCCTCGCCCACCGGATCCTCTGGCCGATCATACTTGCCACCGTCGTAGTGGAAAGCCCTGCGGCAAGCACTTCCGATGAGGCATACGTTATATAACCTGCTTTCTGAAAGCGCAGACTAGTCTCAAAATCTTCTGTCACCGTATCATAGGGAAACCCGCCGATCTCCTCCAGAGCCGAGCGCAGGATAACTGTGTTGCTCCCGGTGTACACGGCCGCGTTGGCAGCATTTCTCATCACATTGACTTCCCGGGAAAAGAAATCCTGTTCATTCGGGATATCTTTCTCCGAGAACAGGTTGAACTGAAACAGATCCTGATTATAGAAACTCTGGGGAGTCTGCACCAGCCCCATCCTTTTCTCCGGTATGAGAAAATAAGGAACTGTTTTGACGAGAAATTGTCTCCTCGGGATCATATCCGCATCAAAGGTGGCGATCAGCGGAGAAGATGTGCGTGTAAGAGCATGGTTATAATTTCCCGACTTGGCGTGACGATTGTCCGAAAGCCCCAGATACCCCACGCCAAAATGTTCGGCCAGTTTCCTGATCTCCTCCCTGTCTCCGTCGTCACACACATAGATATGCACCTTGTCCGGGTCCGGATATTCCAAAAATGTACAGGCGTTGATGGTCTTGTAGAGGAGCTTTGCTGATTCGTTGTGAGTGGCGATGAACACATCTACATCCGGGAACCGGTCGGACGCAACGTCCGGCAGGGGAATCTCATAACCGCTGCTTTTCATCCTGTTGACCATCAGCTCCATCATTCCCAGGGATGTGACTGTCTCCGCCGCTGCCAGAGCGATCCCGATGGCAGCCTGCAGGACCCCCTCTCTCCACGGCAGCGTAAAGAAAATCCTCCAGATCAGATAGACAGACAGAAAAATGATCGTCACTATGAACCACCTGTTTCTTTTCTTCTCATCCGTCATGTTCTCCGCTTTCCTTTCTTCTGTTCAAAAACACCCATATTCTCTGTATCCGGTATGAAAAAAAGAATAAGATACCGTCACAGACCAGCTTTGCCGCTGCCGGCTCTGTGTGGAAAAAAGATGACACGGCATATACAGACAAAGAGGACGCGGCCATGATCCAGACGCACAGCAAAAGATACCGGAAAGCCTCCCGCTTCCACCCTGCCGTTCCGGGTTTTCTTCCCTTATGAAATACCAACTTTCGGTTCAGTCCGAAGTTGACTGTGGCTGAAAGTACCCGCGCCGCGACAGTCGCGGCAGCGATCCGCCGGAACTGCCTTCCGTTCCCTGCATGGAGAAATCCTGCGCTCTCCCGAAATACCTCTATCTGTTCAAATGCCTTTTCAAAGATCCAGAACAAAGACAGATCCAGCAGAGCGCAGACCATAGAAGTCAGCACAAACCTGCCCGGTCCCTGAAAAAGCGTCCCCATCACACGGATACTGTCCCGGACAGGACGGAAGTGGGTGCCTGCATTGTCATTTACATAGACGGTTTGTATCTTCTCTGTCACGATGGGAACTC
The DNA here is from genome assembly GCA_944375765.1 of uncultured Mediterraneibacter sp. Classification (GTDB taxonomy): domain Bacteria; phylum Bacillota; class Clostridia; order Lachnospirales; family Lachnospiraceae; genus Mediterraneibacter. The sequence goes on from CALWAR010000129.1 coordinate 25,976, forward strand.
CCTGCTGTGTACAGACAAGCAGAACCTGTGTCTCATACTCGAACCTCTCTCCCGGAATCTGAAGCATCAGATCCAAAAGACTCCCGTCAAACGCCCGGAATCCTGTCTGTGTGTCGCCTGAATACATGCCGCCGAAAATCCAGAAGATCACAGAAGAAACCCGGTTCCCGAACCGGGACTTCCATGGAACCTCTTTCCCCGTAAAATCCCTGACGCCCAGGATCAGCGCGCCCGGATACGCCTCTGCTGTTTCCAAAAGGCGCGCCCCATCTGCCGGAAGATGCTGTCCGTCACAGTCCAGGCACAGGATCCTGCTTTCTGTCCCGGCAGATTCTCTCACATATCGAAAACCGGTCTTGAGCGCCTGCCCTTTTCCTTTATTTTCCTCGTGGCGGAGCACAATGCAGCCGTCCATCCCGGCAATCTGGTCGAATGTCTTCCTGTAATCCTCACCGGACCCGTCGTCAACGACCACAACTTTCGACGGGATGTTGTCACGAATTTCGGAGATCCGCCCGCACAGTCCGGGCTCCGGCTCAAGAGCCGGAATGATGATATACGTCCTCTTCATCTTCTGTTCCCCTTTCTTTTCTGCCCAGTATCCTGCTCCTTGGGCAGTCTGCCCTGCACCCGATACACTCCTTTCTCATGCAGGAGATCATTTTTTTATTGATATAGAAGCAGTCTTTGCCCAGATATTTGGAGATATACAAAGCTGTATCCGCACATTGATACAATTTCTTATAATTTTTCATACTTCCGTCTATGGGGACTGCGCCGATACTTACTGATACCCTGTACTTCTCATACTCTTCTTTCATTGTCATATGCATCCTGTCAAGAAGAGAACCGAACTTCTCTTCCAGAATCTTATCCGGCACAGGATTGCATACAAGGACGATAAATTCGTCCCCTCCCAGCCGCGCGATTATGTCCTCATCCCGAAAGACTCCGGACAGACATTGCGCGAACCGCTGAAGCGCCCGGTCTCCCTCGGGATGCCCTTCAAAGTCATTGATCTGTTTAAAATTATCCAGATCCATAAGGATCAGCGCTCCGCCGGGGTGTTCTTTTTTCAGAAACGCCTCCGCCCGGCGTTCAAAACCGCTCCTGTTATAAAGACCTGTCAGCCGGTCGCACTCCGCCTCTGTCCGCGCCGCCCAGAGCTGATCCTCCATTTGGTCGATACCGTGGGATTTCTCCACATACTCCCGCTCCAGCTTAAAGATCATATCCATTAGAAGCCTTAACTCCGGGATTTCACTGTCGTCCTCCGCCGGATCCCGCTCTCCCCTGAGAATACCGTATATTCCTTCCCGAATCTGCTCAAAACGGCCGAACAGATATTTTTTCAGGTGATGCCGCACCATCAGAACCGTCATCACACAGATCGATCCGATTGCCGCCAGCCCGATCCAGAATGTCAGCCGTATATTTCCTGCTATCCGGTCCAGATCCGAAAAGGCCACCAGATACATGTCATCCAGATCTCTTACCACAGCGTTCTGATACGCTCCGTTGATATAGAGTGACACCGGTTCCCCTTTCGGTATCCGGGACAGATATTCCAGCATTTCCTGCCCTTCCCGGACATCCCGGATCTGAATATCCTGGCTGTTGTTCTCAGTGATCCCGAATACTGTCCCCTTTACTTTTCCCACTGCAAAGATACTTGTCTCATATTCTGTCGTCGCCTGTCTTAAAATGGTTCCCACTACCTCCTTGCCGCTCACCAGCTCAGACCGGGATATGTCCGCATCAATACGCACCGCCGCAAACCGTTCTGACTCGGAACCGGCGATCACATAAAAATATCCGGGGCGGTTTCGGAAGTCCGGGGTGTCCAGATGCACAGCGACCTGCTCCCCCTGCGGCAGTTCTTCCAGTTCTTTCATCACTGCATCCTCTGCCACGCTGCCTTCCAGTGTTTCATCTGTACTCAGAAAAATCTCTCCGGCAGAATCAAGCAGGGAAATATCTCCCACCTCCATTACCCCTTTCAGGAACTCCAGTCCGTTTCTTCCGATCATCTGTATATCATGAGAGGCGATATATTCCACTGCCCGCGCCCGGCTTATATAGTCTTCCTCCAGATGCTCCAGCTTCTCCTCATACTCCTGAGTCGCCCGTTTGAGATTGGACTCCACACTTACCAATAGCTGCTCCAGATATCTGCCGTTCTCGTCTTTTCCTCTCTTATACAAACTGACCGCAAAAATAAGTACAGACAGGACCGCCGAAAACAGAAAGACTGCCGCCAGCCTCTTATACAGTTTCTTCATATGCGCTCCTCCATCTGATATGCTGCATCATTAGGATGCCTGAAACCGGGAAACTTTATGCTTTGCTTCTTTTTATCGGCATTGTACGCTATGTAATCATAAAAAAAGTATGCTGATCAAATCAACATACTTCTTTCATGCCTTTCACTCTTCTAAGACAGGCTTTCTTCACGTATAAGAAGTTTCCGGAGGATGGCGGCAAATTCTTCAATATCACCTGTTCATAACTCTTCCGGTTGGCGTAGAGTTTATAACCCTATAACAGGCTATGCGGAAACTACACATGAAGAACCGAAAGTACCTGAAACAACACACGCTTTTGCATGTGGAAAGCCCCACAAAAATCTCTTCAGGGATCACCCATTTCAGGGGGTAAAATGGGTGATGGTATTTCCTCTTTTTTTCCTGTATAATAAATGCAAGCATAGAAACGCCTCCCGGAAAGGGGGCGAGAAGTATATCTCAGAACGTAGGGAAAAAGATGGGAATTTGCAAAAAAGTATTGACAAACATGTTTGAAAACTGCTACGCTCTCGACAGACAGACAGACAGACAGACAGACAGACAGACAGACAGACAGACAGACAGACAGACAGAATAAATCTGTCCTTTTTTCCTGCACACAATTTCATAACTCCATTTCAAAGGGCGCGCTGCGTCCACGGTTGTTCCGTGGAGGCGGCGCGTCCTTTTTGCGCGACAGGCCCGGAGGACGGCCGCCGAGTCCCAGGGCTTCTTCTCGCCCTGACGGACTCACCTTATGCTCGCACGAGCGGGCACCCGAAGGGCAACGGTCATCGAGCGACAATGCCGCGGGATGAGCGGTGTATCTCGGTGAGCGGGCAGGGAAAAGAATCTAAGTTCCGGCATACCTCCGGCTTGCTGCCAGGCGTGTGCCACAACGAAAAAATGCGCTCCGGTACGGGAAATCCGTCAGGCCCCGGAGCACACGAGGAGGAAACAAGATGAAAAAACGAATTTTAAGCCTGTGCATGGTTCTGATCCTGTGCTTAGGCCTGCTGCCCGCCACGGCGCTGGCGGCGGATGGGGATACTGTCTATGTGGGCGGCGTGGCGCTCACGGGCAGTACAGGCAGTCCCGCCTACGCCACGACGGACGCTGGCGGCAATGTCATAACAGGTGGCGCGACTGCCGACAACTACAACATTAAGTGGGACGGCAGTATCCTGACACTGCACAATGCGACGATCACGGCCCGATATGAAAGCGGAGATAGTACATCCCTGGTCGGCATCTATGCAGCTGCCCCTGAAGGCCGGCCTGTGTCGCTGACCATTGAGTTGCAGGGCGAAAACAACCAGGTTTCCGGCACCTATGGGATTTTTGTGTATTCGCATTCTGACAGCGCAGCCACCCTGAACATCACGGGCAGCGGCAGTCTGACTGCCAACGGCAGTTCAAGTGGAATCACAGTTCAGAGCAACGGGGATAATGCCACCCTGACTATCAGGAATGTCGATGTCACGGGTCAAAGCGCCTACGGCGGAGGTGTTACAGTGCATGCCGGCCAAACTGGGGCCGGTGAATGCACTATTACGCTGAACGTGGAGGGTGGCAGCCTTACCGCCAGCGGCAACACCGGAATCATTTTTGATTCCGCCGATCCCGGCACTGTTTCCGCCACCAACCTGACCGTCAGCAATAACGCCATTGTACGGGCAAATGACGTGATAAGCTACATCCCCGGCGTTAATCTCCAGATTGGAGCAGGTAACGATTCTCCAGGCGGCATCGTCTTTGACGGCAGCGTCGGTGCCGTGTACGGCGAAGTGACCTTGCAGGACAACCTTGAGATCAGCGAGGGCGAGAGCCTGGATATACCCGGTGGAGCGAGCCTGACGATTCCCAATAACGTAACGCTGACCAATGAGGGTACCGTGACTAACAGCGGAACCCTGACCAATTACGGCACTATCAACAACTCCGGCACCTTGCCCGGCAATATTCAGGGCACTGCACCGCCGGGTATTACCACGACTTCCATTGACGATGGTACTGTAGGTACAGCGTACAGCGCAACACTTACGGCTACGGGCAACCCCACCTCATGGACATGGAGCGCCTCCACAGGCAGCGCCTTGCCGAATGGCCTGACCTTGGATGAAAGCACCGGCGTTATCTCCGGCACGCCCACTGCGCAGGGCACATCTAATTTCACGGTGACGGCCAGGAACAGCGGCGGCTCCGACAGCGAGTCGTTGAGTATTACGGTCAACGAACCTGCCATTGTCTCCGTCACCGGCGTAGAGCTGGATCAGGACAGCATGGAATTGACTGAAAGTAGAAGCGCTGCCCTCAACGCTACGGTGCAGCCGGACAACGCCACCAACAAAACCGTGACGTGGAGCAGTGATAATCCCGGCGTGGCCACGGTAAACAACGGCGTTGTCACCGCGCACAGCGCGGGTACCGCCATCATCACTGTCACCACTGCAGACCAGAACAAGACTGCAACCTGTGCAGTGACTGTAACAGCGAGGACATACAATATCTCCGCCACCCCGGCAGCCCTGGACTTCGGCTCCGTCGCCGCCGGATATACTGCGGCTCCCGCAGAACAGACCGTTACGATTACCAACGGGGGCAATCAGAGCGTAACACTGAACCAGCCGACTGCGGAACATTACGAGATCGGCCCACTCTCCACTACCACCCTTACTCCGGGTACGGCCGCGACTTTCACCGTCCAGCCCAGGGCAGATCTCGGCACAGGAACATACAGAGAAACCATCACCATCTCCGGCTCTGACGGCGTCGGCACATCGCTGGCCGCCAGCTTTACAGTGAGCGCCATCCCGGTCAGCGGCGTGTCGCTGGACACAGGCACATTGAGCCTGACTGAGGGCAATACCGGCGCACTCACCGCCACGGTGGAGCCGGACAACGCCACCAATAAACCGTGACGTGGAGCAGTGATGATGAAAGCGTCGCTACAGTGAACGATGGTGTTGTCACCGCCCACAGCGCAGGTAACGCCACGATCACTGTCACCACCGGGGATGGAAACAGGACCGCAGCCTGTGTAGTGACTGTGACGCACGGCAGTCTGACCCATACTCCGGGGAACGCCGCCACCTGTACGGAGAACGGGAATGTGGAATACTGGACCTGCGAAACTTGCGGAACGCATTTCAGCGACGCCGGGGGCAGTACGCAGACCACACCGGCTCAGACAGTGATACCGGCCTCCGGCCACAGTTATGGAGAGCCGGTCTGGAGCTGGTCAGAAGATGGAAAGAACTGCACCGTAACTTTTATATGCGCGAATGACAAGACGCACCGGGCAACTCCGGAAGTAACGATAACTTCTGAGGTCAAGACCGCAGCTTCCTGTACAGAGAAAGGCGTTACAGAATATACGGCAACTGCAGAATTTGACGGTACAACATACACGGATACGAAAGATGTAGCTGACATCCCGGTCACCGATCACCACTATGAGAATGGCAGATGTTCTGTCTGCGGGGCGATCGACAGCGGATTTGAACCGGTCATTACAGCCGGAGGTGGCGGCACATGGCAGAAAGGCAGCAGGAACGGGCTTTCCTTTACGTCCAACGCGGCATTTGCGGATTTTGTAAAGGTACAGGTAGACGGCAGAGACCTTGCCGCTTCCGGTTACGAGGTCAGAGAAAGCAGCACAATTGTTACCTTACATGCTTCCTATCTGGAGACGCTCCCGGTCGGGGATCACACGCTTGCCATTGTTTCCGATACGGGTACGGCCACAACGAAGTTTACAATCCAGGCTGCTCCCGCCGCTGAGGATAACACACAGCCTTTACAGACAGTGCAGACAGGCGATAACAGCAATATCGCGCTGTGGATCGTACTGTTATTGGCATCAGCAGGCATTTTTGGAATCACCGTTTATCGAAAACGGAAAAAACAGTAAGTAAAGACAATCTCTGTTACGGGTAGATCGCGTCGGTGTACAAGGGGCAATACGGTCGATGGACAGCAGACGATTAAGGCGCACTGGACGTACGCCGATTGAGGATACTGCAAAAGAGTACAGGAGGCAGCAGTCTGATCACACCCAGGCTGCTGTTCTTCTTTTCTGCCGTAAATCTCTCTTACAGTGGGAAAGTCCTCGAAGCGACCGCGCTGACAGCCATCATCCCTGCACAGTCCGGAGCGCCTCTTTCATCTTTCTGACATACTCTCCCACATATTTTGGCGCGTCTTTTCCATGTTCTTCGATCAGTCTTACGATCGCGGAACCTACGATCGCGCCGTCCGAGATGTCCGCCATCTTCTTCGCCTGTTCCGGCGTGGATATGCCGAAACCTATCGCGCACGGGACGTCCGTATTCTTCCGGACAACGTCTGTGATGGAGGCAAGGTCTGTTTTTATCTCACTTCTCATCCCCGTCACCCCGAGGCTTGACACGATATAGAGAAATCCTTCCGCCTCTCCGGCGATCATCGCGATACGGTTCTCTGATGTCGGCGCGATAAGCGAGATCAGATCCACCCCGTATTTACGGCAGTAAGGCAGAAATTCTTCCTTCTCCTCATACGGGAGATCCGGGAGTATCAGCCCGTCGATGCCGATTTCCCTGCATGTCGAGATAAACCGGTCTGCTCCGTAGGAGAATACGACGTTGGCATAGGTCATAAACACCATCGGGACTTTCACCTCGCGGCGCAGTTCCCGAACCATTGCGAATATCCCGTCCGTCGTCACGCCTCCTTTAAGCGCCCGGATGTTCGCCCCCTGGATCACCGGCCCTTCGGCGGTCGGATCGGAGAACGGGATCCCAAGTTCGATCAGATCCGCTCCGTTTTCCACGGCGGCCCGGACCACGGCTTTTGTCGTCTCCAGGTCAGGATCGCCGCATGTGATGAAAGGAATAAATGCTTTCCCGTTCCCGAATGCTTTTCTGATATTACTCATGGATATCCTCCCCTCTGTAGCGTGCGATGGCGGCACAGTCCTTATCGCCCCGCCCTGATACGGTGATCACGATGATCTTGTCTTTTCCAATGGACGGAGCGGTCTTCATGGCGTACGCGACGGCGTGAGCCGACTCGATCGCAGGGATGATGCCTTCTGTCTTTGCCAGATATTCAAACGCGCACACTGCTTCTTCGTCGGTGACGGGCACATACTCGGCTCTCCCGATATCATGCAGATGCGCATGTTCCGGTCCCACGCCGGGATAGTCAAGTCCGGCTGAGATCGAGTAGACCGGGGCAATCTGTCCATATTCATCCTGGCAGAAATAAGACTTCATCCCGTGGAAGATACCGACTCTTCCGGTATTCACGGTCGCCGCCGTCTCGAACGTATCTGTTCCTCTCCCGGCGGCCTCGCATCCGATCAGCCTTACTTCCTTATCCTTTATAAAGTGATAGAAACTCCCGATCGCATTGGAACCCCCGCCCACGCATGCGATCACCGCGTCTGGAAGCCTCCCTTCTTTTTCAAGCGTCTGTTCCTTTATCTCTTTTGATATCACCGCCTGGAAGTCGCGGACAATGGTCGGGAACGGATGCGGGCCCATCACTGAACCGAGACAGTAATGTGTATCGCTTATCCTTGACGTCCACTCGCGCATCGCTTCCGAGACAGCGTCTTTCAGTGTGGCTGTGCCCGACTTCACCGGTATGACCTCTGCCCCGAGCAGGCGCATCCGATAGACGTTGAGGGCCTGGCGTTTCGTGTCCTCTTCTCCCATGAATACGACGCACTCCATCCCCATCAGGGCCGCCGCGGTGGCCGTTGCCACTCCATGCTGGCCCGCGCCGGTCTCGGCGATCAGACGTGTCTTTCCCATCTTCTTCGCCAGGAGCGCCTGGCCGAGTACATTATTGATCTTGTGCGCGCCGGTGTGGTTAAGGTCTTCTCTCTTAAGATAGATCTTCGCGCCGCCCAGATCTTCCGTCATCTTCTCTGCATAGTACAGTCTGGACGGCCTGCCTGCATATTCGTTGAAAAGTTCTGTAAGTTCCCGGTGAAATGCGGGATCCTTTTTATAATGTTCATACGCTTCTTCCAGTTCGATCACCTCATTCATCAGTGTTTCCGGGATATACTGCCCGCCGTGAATGCCGAAGCGTCCCTTTGGATTCGTCATCTTCTCTCTTCCTTTCTCGCGGCATGGACAAATGCCGCCATTTTCTCTCTGTCTTTGTATCCGTCTGTCTCGATCCCCGAGCTGACGTCAAGAGCGTACGGACGCAGTCTCCTGACCGCCTCCCCCGCGTTTCCCGGGGTAAGCCCTCCCGCGAGGAAGTACGGCCTTCTTACATTCTGTATGAGCGACCAGTTGAACGTCTCTCCGGTGCCTCCGCCTCCCGAATCAAGAAGCACAAGGTCCGCACTGCTCTCTTCGGCCGCCGCGGCGTCCTCCGGCGACTCGATGCAAAACGCTTTGACGACGGGCTTCTGCGTCATCCTTTTCAGTCTTCTGATATAGCTCTCGTTCTCCTGTCCGTGGAGCTGGGCCATATCTATGATCCCCTGATCCAGCAGCCGTGCGATACGACCGGGGCTGTCGTTGACAAACACTCCAACTGCTATGATATCAGGAGCGAGCAGTCTTTTCAACTCTTCCGCCCGTTCCGGCTCCACGTACCGCCTGCTCCCCGGAGCGAATACAAAGCCGATATATTCCGGTGAGAGCTCGTTGGCGGCCTCGATATCACTGCGTCTTGAAAGCCCGCAGAGCTTGATCTTCGTCCTTTCTTCCGCTCCGGCTTCCCGTCTTTCCATCACAGCTCACCCCGCAGTTCGCACAGTTTTTTTCTCTTGTCCTGCGCTCTCATGAGCGTCTCGCCTATCAGTACCGCATCCACTCCGGCAGTGCGAAGCGCTCTTACATCCTCCGCGCTTCTCACGCCGCTCTCTGAGACGAACAGGACTTCATCCGGGATCCGGCTGCGCAGCCGTCTGCTGTTGTCCGTATCTACCGTGAAATCTTTAAGGTTCCGGTTGTTTACCCCGATGATGCGGGCTCCCGCGCTCAGCGCATCGTCGATCTCTCTCTCGTCGTGTGCCTCCACGAGGGCGGACAGTCCAAGTGTATCGCAGATGCCGATGTATTCTTTGATCTGTTCCCTGCTCAGGATCGAGCAGATCAGGAGCACCGCCGACGCCCCAAGGATCTTCGCCTCATAGATCATGTACTCGTCTACGGTGAAGTCCTTCCTGAGACACGGGATCTCTACTGCAGAAGCGATCTCCCGGAGATAACGGCCGCTTCCCAGGAACCACTTCGGCTCTGTCAGCACGGATATACAGTCCGCTCCCGCCGCCTCGTATTCGCGGGCGATATCGAGATACGGGAAATCCGGCGCGATCAGTCCCTTTGACGGAGACGCTTTTTTACACTCGCAGATAAATGAGAGTTCCGGCTTTTTCAGAGCCTTTTCAAATCCGAAATCTCCTCCGGGGAGCGCGAGCGCCTGCCGCCTCATCTCTTCCGCCGGGATCTTCTCTTTCGCATGTTCCACTCTTTCTGCCGCGTATCCTGCAAGCTGGTCTAGTATCGTCATTCTTCCACCTCCGGGCGATTGCTGATCTCAATGAGCTTATCGAGCGTCCCGGCCGCTCTGCCGGAATCTATGATGTCCGCTGCAAGGGCGATCCCCTCTTCCATGCTGTCTGCCTTTCCGCCGATATACAGCGAGGCCCCGGCGTTCATAAGGACTGCATTTCTCCTGTGCCCTTTCTCACCGTTTAAGACAGCGCGTGTGATCGCCGCGTTCTCTGCGGGCGTCCCTCCTGCAAGATCCTCCCTTGTACAGCGCTGAAATCCGAACTGCTCCGGGGTGATGACAGTATTCCTGATCCATCCGTCTTTTATCTCACACACTGTTGTAGGAGCGCTCAGTGAAATCTCATCTAACTTATCCTGTCCGTATACTACCATTCCGCGTCTCACGCCCAGGGTAGTCAGCACCTGCGCCAGAGGTCCCACAAGGTACTCGTCATATACGCCGAGAAGCTGCATGGACGGCACAGCAGGGTTTGTCAGAGGACCGAGGATATTGAACACAGTGCGGAATCCCAGTTCTTTTCGGATCGAGCCCACATACTTCATAGACGTGTGATACTTCTGTGCGAAGAAAAAGCACATGCCTGCCTCTTTCAGGAGCTCGACGCATCTCGCCGGACTCTGCATGATGTTCACTCCAAGCGCCTCCAGACAGTCCGCCGTCCCGCACTGGGACGAGGCGGCCCGGTTCCCGTGCTTTGCCACTTTCATCCCTCCTGCCGCCGTCACAAGCGCGGAAGTGGTGGAGATGTTGAAGCTGTGCGCATTGTCTCCTCCGGTCCCTACGATCTCGAACACGTCCATGCCCGTCTCCACTTTTGTCGCGTGAGCCCTCATGGCCGCCGCACATCCCGCGATCTCATCTGTCGTCTCGGCCCTTGCGCTCTTTGTTGACAGGGAAGCCAGAAACGCCGCGTTCTGCGTGGGCGTCGTCTCTCCGCTCATGATCTCGTTCATCACACTGTATGCCTCATCATATGTGAGGTCCTCTTTGTTTACGATCTTTACAATTGCTTCTTTTATCATTTTCCCAGTCTCCTTTTCTCTGTTTTAAAATATTTCTGACTTGTTCTTATATCCCCTGTACCCCTGCGGTGCGCGCAAAGTTTTTCAGCATCGCCATCCCGTCTTTTGTCAGGATGGATTCCGGATGGAACTGCACGCCGTACACAGGATCGCTCCTGTGCATGACGGCCATCACCTCGCCGTCTTCTGTCTGCGCTGTTATCTTAAGCTCTTCAGGGATCGTATCCCGGTCCACGGCAAGAGAATGGTATCGCGCCACAGGCCCTGTCTGCGGACATCCCGAAAACAGCGGACAGTCTGTGTCAAAACGCGCCTCGGACTGTCTGCCGTGCATCAGCTCCTTTGCGTATGTGATGCGGGCGCCGTATGCCGCGCACACGGCCTGGTGTCCAAGGCATACTCCCAGGATGGGGACTGTCTTTCCCAGCATTCTCACCGTCTCCATCGTAACTCCTGCGTCTTCCGGCCGCCCCGGCCCCGAGGAGAGGATGATGCACTCCGGACAGAGATCCGCGATCTGGCTCACGGTCATCTCGTCGTTTCTGATAACGCGGATATCCGGTGTGATCTCGCCGGCCATCTGGTACAGATTGTATGAAAAGCTGTCGTAATTGTCTATGAGCAGTATCATATTTCCACCTCCTCTGCCAGCTTCAGAGCGTTCACCACGGCCTTCGCCTTGTTGATGCACTCTTCATATTCTTTCTCCGGCACGGAGTCCGCCACGATCCCCGCGCCTGATCTTACAAATACTTTCCCGTTCTTCTTATAAGCGATCCGTATGGCGATGCATGTGTCCATGTTTCCTGTAAATCCAATGTATCCGATCGCGCCTCCGTAGATCCCCCGCTTGTTGTCCTCCAGTTCTGCTATGAGCTGGCAGGCGCGTATCTTGGGCGCTCCCGAGAGCGTCCCCGCAGGGAGGACCGCCTCTATAGCGTCCAGGGCGTCGCAGTCTTCCCGGATCTCTCCTTTCACCGTAGATCCGATGTGCATCACATGAGAGTACCGCTCGATGGTGTGGAACTTCTCCACCTCGACGCTCCCGAACCGGCTGATCTTCCCGAGATCATTTCTACCCAGATCTACAAGCATATTGTGCTCCGCCAGTTCTTTCTCATCGGACAGCAGTTCTTCTTCCAGAGCCTGGTCCTCTTCTTCCGTCTTCCCTCTCGGCCTCGTGCCCGCCAGAGGAAATGTGTGGAGCACGCCGTCTTCGAGTTTGACGAGTGTCTCCGGGGATGCTCCGGCCACCTCCACATCCGTGCCTGAAAAGTAAAACATGTACGGTGATGGATTGATCGTGCGCAGTACCCGGTAAGTGTTGAGAAGACTCCCCTCAAACGGCGCCGACAGGCGGTTGGACAGCACGATCTGGAAAATGTCTCCCTCTCTGATATGATGCTTCGCCCTCTCCACCATCCGGCAGAACTGCTCTTTGTCGAACAGCGGGGCGACTTCCCCTTTCAGCCGGCCTCCGGGTTCTTTCTTTTTCCCGCCTCTTATCAGGAGGTCCGCCATCTGCCTGAGTTCCAGCAGCGCTCTGTTATACTCTGTCTCAGGTTCTTCCAGACGGATATTCACGATCAGGATGATCTTCTGACGGAGATTGTCAAAGGCGATCACCTTGTCGAAAAGCATCAGGTCCACATCTTTAAACCCTTCCGTGTCTTTTGCCCCGCACCTAAGCGACGGCTCGCTGTACCCGAGATAATCGTAGGAAAAGTATCCTGCCAGTCCTCCTGTAAAAGGCGGCAGATACGTAAACCGCGGGCTTTTGTACCCGTCAAGGATCTGTCGGAGATAGCCCGACGGATCGTCGGTCCTGACTTTGATATCGCCCGCTCTCATCTCCCCGTCTGTACAGGTGACCGCAAGCTTCGGATCATATCCCAGGAAAGTGTACCGTCCCCATCTGTCATCCGCCCGGGCAGATTCGAGCATGTAGCAGTGGGAGGAGATATTTTTCAGTATCTTCAATGTCTCGATCGGTGTGGTAAAATCCGAGAGGATCTCGCAGCTTACAGGCAGCACGTCGTATGTGCCGTCTGCGGCGATGCGTTTTACTTCATTCAGGTCTGGTGAAAATCTCATGGTGTATACCTCCTGTCTCTGTGCGGGCTCTGCATAAAAGAAGAGCCTCTCTGACTTTTTCTGCCAGAGAAGCTCCTGAAATAAATAAAACGCCCCTGACAGAACTGGTTTCTGTCAAGGACGAATAATATACGCTCTTACACTATCCGCGGTGCCACCTTGATTCACAGGACTGACCTGTGCGCTTGGCAGGATACCATCATATCCCCGGCAACTGACGTATGCCCACACGTTGCAGAATACTCTGCGATCGCTCGCATTTGACTGCACCCTCCGCGGTCCATTTGACAACTTGTTTCTCACCTGACTCTCAGCATCACAGGCTCTCTGTAAAGGCATCATTGCCGTTATCTCCGCATCAACGGTTTAACTTATTAAATTGTGGATCAACAAATTTTTTACAATGATATCACCGGGACAGGACATTTGTCAACCCTTTATTTTGATCCTTTTCTATCCCTGTCCGCCATACATCCTGAGGATATCCTCTGCGCTGCGTTCCAGTTCTTCCTTAGCCGCGCGCATCTCTGCAAGCTGACTCTCCTCTACGCGGTCAAGCCTGCACTTTGCGACCAGCTTCTGAAGTTTTCCGCTGTCGCTTTTGATCTGCTTTTTCGTCGCACGGTCGAGCTGTTTCCCTGCGTTTTTCAGACATCTTTCCGTTCTGACAAGGAGTTTGTTCGCCTCTCCTAAAAGCTCGATGGCGTCCTTTCTTGTCTGATCCTGGGACGCATAGTTCTGCGCGTCCTGCACCGCCTGAGCGATCTCTGTATCTGACATCCTGTCGTCTGCGGTGATGGTGATAGACTGCTCCATGCCTGTGTCAAGATCACGGGCGGATACTTTAAGTATTCCGTTCGCATCGATATCGAAAGTGACTTCGATCTGCGGCACTCCCGCCGGAGCAGGCTTGATCCCCTTGAGCCGGAACTTTCCGATCGTCTTATTGTCCCTTGCCATGGTCCGCTCGCCCTGGAGAACGTGGATCTCCACATTTCTCTGATACGGCGCGGCAGTAGAGAATATCTGGGAATAGCGCGCAGGCAGCGTTGTGTTTCTCTCCACAATGCGCGTCGCCACGCCCCCTACAGTCTCTATAGAGAGGCTCAGCGGCGTCACATCCAGCAGGAGCAGGTCGCGCCCTGTCCCGGCCGCCACTAACCCTCTGCCCTGGAGTGTGCTCCCAAGGATGGCGGCTCCTTTTGCCACACATTCATCAGGATTGATATTCCTGGACGGTTCCTTTCCGGTCAGGTCCCTTACTTTCTGCTGAACGGCCGGTATCCTTGTCGAGCCGCCCACGAGCAGCACTCTCCCCAGTTGGGCCGGCGTGATATGGGCGTCGCTTAACGCATTTCTCACCGGATCTTCCGTCATCTGGATCAGGTCGCTTATCATAGACTCGAACTCCTGCCTTGTGATCACCATATCCAGATGAAGAGGCTCTCCTTTGGACTGAGTGATGTACGGCTGGAGGATGTGGGTATTTTCGCTTGTCGAGAGTTCTTTCTTAGCCCTCTCGGCAGCCTCCCTTATCCGCTGCATCGCCGCGAAGTCTTTCGACAGATCTACCCGTGTCGTATCTTTGAATTTCCCTGTGATCCACTGAACGAGACGCTCGTCGAAATCATCTCCGCCCAGGTGATTGTTTCCGGAAGTCGCCAGAACTTCGATGATCCCCTCCCCGATCTCTATGATCGATACGTCAAAGGTCCCGCCTCCGAGATCATAGACCATGACTTTCTGCGGTTCTCCGTGATTAAGGCCGTATGACAGGGCCGCGCTCGTCGGCTCGTTGATGATGCGCTTTACATTGAGCCCTGCGATCCGGCCGGCGTCTTTGGTAGCCTGTCTCTGGATATCATTAAAATAAGCCGGCACAGTAATAACCGCCTCCGACACTTCTTCTCCGAGAAACTCTTCGGCGTCCTTTTTAAGCTGTGTCAGTATCATCGCGCTGATGGTCTGAGGCTTATACTCTTTCCCGTCGATACGCGCCGACCAGTCTGTTCCCATATGACGCTTGACAGAGGCTATCGTCCGCTCCGGGTTCGTCACGGCCTGTCTTGCCGCCGCTTCCCCGATCAGCCTCTCGCCGTTCTTCGTAAATGCAACGATACTCGGAGTCGTCGTCGATCCTGTCTTTCCGGGTACGATCACCGGCGTGTCGTTCTCAACGACAGAAACACAACTGTTCGTAGTCCCCAGGTCTATCCCGATCACTCTGCTCATATTTCTCTTCTCCTTGATATGTTCCGCTTCCTGCGTCAGCCTGAAACACGGCGGGAGCATAGTCCGTCCCGGTCATCATGGCCCACTATATAAAACCATACCACATTAGTTTTTCCGGTCAATACATTTTATTATTTTTTAATGCTTTACACATTTTTTTCAATCTTTTACGGCTTTTCTTGACTTTTTACTGATTCCATCTATACTGATATTTGATATCGGAGTTTCACTGAACTATAGATTTAGATTGTGCAGAGAAAGGAAGCAAAATGTCTCAGAACAATATCATCCCCAACCACATGGATATCTACTGGCATGATTATACCGGACACGTGAAAAACAAAGCTGTCAGAGATGCAAGTCTGCCCGTAAAGGCCGCTCTCATCGGACGCGTCGGCCTGATGCTGCTCTCCTGCGGCACCGGGGCGTGGCGCGTCAGGAATTCCATGAACACATTGTCCGAACAGCTCGGCATCACATGTACTGCCAGCATCGGGCTGATGACTATAGTATATACGTGCTTTGACGGACACAAGACTTTTACGAACTCCCTGTGCCTGAACAACACCGGAGTAAACACCTCCAAACTGAACCGTCTGGAGCGCTTCGTCAAAAAGTTCCCCACAGAGGGCATCTTAAGATCCGGCGAAGAGCTTCATCTGGAACTGGACGAGATCGACAGGATACGCGGACTGTACACGCCTGCAAAAACAGGTCTTGCGGCCGCCTGCGCCTGCGCGGCCTTTACTTTCCTCCTTGGCGGAGGACCGATAGAGATGGTCTGCGCGTTTATCGGCGCCGGCATCGGAACTTTCGTGCGCTGCCATCTGATCGCACGGAACTACACCCTGTATCTGTGCATTGTCTCGTCTGTCGCTCTCGCATGCCTGGCGTATATAGGTTCTCTGAGATTCGCCCAGACGTTCCTCTCTGTACCGGACGGCCATGAAGCCGGATATATATGTGCTATGCTCTTTATCATCCCCGGCTTTCCGTTCATCACAAGCGGAGTAGACCTGGCGAAGCTGGATATGCGTTCCGGTCTGGAACGTCTCGCTTATGCGGTCATTATTGTCATGATCGCCACCGTGACCGCCTGGATCATGTCGATGATACTCGGACTGCGTCCGGCGGACTTCCCCGAGATGTCCATCCCGCCGCTGCTGCTTACCATTCTCCGGATGGCCGCGAGCTTTGTCGGCGTGTTCGGCTTCTCCATCATGTTCAACAGCACGATACGGATGGCCGCCGCTGCCGCAGGGATCGGCGCGATCGCCAACACATTGCGCTTAGAGCTTGTAAGTATGGCGTCATTTCAGCCTGCTGTCGCTGCTTTCCTCGGATCTCTGACTGCGGGCCTCCTGGCCTCCTTTGCCATGAAGCGGCTCGGGTATCCGAGGATATCTGTCACCGTACCGGCCATCGTCATCATGGTTCCGGGACTGTATCTGTACCGTGCAGTCTACAATATGGGAGAGATGTCCCTGAGGCTCTCGGCTCCGTGGCTTGTCTCCGCGCTGCTCATCATCATGGCGCTTCCGCTGGGACTCATCTTCGCCAGGATACTCACAGACCGTTCTTTCAGGCACTGTACCTGAGAAAATCCCGCAGCATTCGGACTTTTTTAAGATCCGAATACTGCGGGACTGTCTTTTCCTGTCTATCTCTCTTTTCCTGTCGATCTCTCTTATTTCAGAGCGTGGACTGTTGTTTTATTCTGTTATCTGTCCAGAGCGATCACTTTCTTTACCGGATACAGCGTTGCGACAAGGTTCATATCCACATCCTCCAGACGATCCCATGTTGTTTCTTTGAAATAGGCTTCATGCAGCTCAAAGGGCAGATGAAGAACCAGTTCACTGTTATCTCTCAGCGCAATCGCATATGCTCCATCCAATTGAGGATTCGCCACACCGAGCAGATCGGCATTCAGACCGCATACAATGGCCGGTCCCTGCACATAAAATTCAAGCAGACTTATCCCTGTACCTTCATCTGCATCTGTATTTTTCAGTGTGACTTCCACATCATAAACCTTATCCGGAACGTACACGTATTCATCCTCCGCATCATACTTTTCCAGAAAGTCCTCATAATCCAGGATTTCCGCCCGATCGACTCTGATAGAGTAGCCTTCCATAGTTTCATTAATCAGGATATCTTTTTCAAACTCTACCATCTCGCCTGTTTGGAATTCCTGCACGGGAGCATCCCTAAGCTGCCGGTTCACATACCGTATGCGTCCTGCATAAGCAAAAACGAGCAAAAGAATAACAATCAATATAACTGTCGGAACTATTCCTTTTTTCATCCTTTTCATAATTACAGTTCCTCCCTGTCTTTAATCTTTCCATTTTCCAGCGTAAGGATTACATCCGCATACTCATGCAGTTTTTTCTCCTCATGGCAGGACAGGATGATCAAAGTCCCTCTTTCTTGTTCTTCCCTTATAATCTTATCAAACAGCGCCACTCCTTCTGTATCCAGCGCGTTCAGCGGTTCGTCCAGAATCAGGATCTGAGGTTTTTCCATAATTGCCGCTGCTATTCCAAGCCGTTGTTTCATACCAAGAGAATATTTCTTGTATTTGCGCCTGTCTTCCGGATCCAGTCCTGTTCTTAGCAGCGCCTCTTTCACTTCTGTTTTACCGGCCCTGTTATTTAAGGTCGCCAGAAGCCACAGGTTGTCAAAGCCTGTATAGGAATCCAGAAAAGCAGGATTTTCAATCAGCAGCCCCAGATCATCGGGAAAGGACATGTCCTTTCCCAGTTCCTTTCCCCTGATCTCGATCCTGCCTGACGTAGGATAGATCAGTCCGCTGACCAGCCTCATAAGCATTGTTTTGCCAGAACCGTTTATTCCTTTCAGCCCATATGTGATTCCCCCGTGAAACGTCTGGGTAATCCCGTCTATTACTGTTTTCCCTTTTATATTCTTACTCACATTTTCCAGTTTAATCATCTTACGCCTCCTGTTGTGAACCCGCACTCACGATTTTTTCAGTATATCGTATTTTCTGATCCGCCAGATACCTGCCCCGATACTCAGAATGATCACAAGCACGCTGGCTATGATCCCCTGTTTAACGTCCATTCCATTTTCCTGATATATCACACTTCTCTTTACCATGGCAAAATTCCCGATCAGCAATGGCGTCTGAAAGTAGGTAGATGCAAACAGGATCACCGCGCTGACAATGAAACAATACATCCGGTCAAAGAAAAGTCCCAGGCAAAGCTGAAGCAGGTTCACCGCGACAGAAATCATAACCGGCAGTACTACCAGGGACATCCATACACTGCCGGGCTGCATGGGCTGAAGTTGCATATCAAGCAGTAGTGCACAGATTCGTTCAGAGTATTGAAATGAAAGATCTATATGCAGGATCACGCTCAGCAGCAGCGAAACGATATACCATACTGCAAAGTACAGACATGTGGCCAGAAATACCCAGCAGCATTTTGAAAGCCACCACAGATTTCTGCTTTTCGTTCTTGTGATCGCCTGTATCCCGAATCCGGTCAGATTACTGTATGGATAATTCAATGTCAGAAAGGCAGAATAAAGAAAAATAAAAAGCCACACAACCGGAAACACAAAAGCATTTCCCAGTTCCGGTGAAAACGGTTCTTTCCCCTCAAAAAAATAAAGAAAAAGATTGACAATTGTAAACTTCTCATCTTCAATATTCATGCTTTGGACCGACATGTAAAAACTGACCGTAAATACAGAGCACAGGATGGCAGCAGGCGCATACAGGTAACTCCTGCCGCTGATCCCATTTTTTATATCATATCTTATCAGTCTATAAAGCCTCATATTTCCTCTCTTTATACAATAAAACACCCAGTGTGAACGCCGCAAAAATCAGGAACATTACAAAATCGATCACCCCGCTGCGTTCATTTACTACCGGAAGCGCCTGTAAAAATTTGACCGGGGAGATCTCCCATCCCGGAAGCACATTCATATCGATATAATCCAGAAGAAGCATCAGGAAAAAGGGCGCCAGGACAACGGTCACCCGGCTCCGTATAAAAAAGGCCAGAACTATACTGATACAAGCCGTCAGTCCTGCAAAAACCCCGTCCAGCAATATATACAGCATACTGTAAAGAAATGGATTACTGTAATAAAGCGCCGCCCACATGCTTTTCTCGCCGATCGTCCCATAAGGGTATATGTTTTCCATGCGCAGAGCCGGTAAAAACAACGCCGCCAGAAGAAAACTTAAGAGAAGCGGAATCATGACCGCCAGCGCGCCGGATACAAAACCGGCAAAATACTTGGAGAAGAAATATGATTTTCTCGGTATTCTGCTTATGATATTTTTCGTATATCCGCTCCTTATTTCTCCGGCCAGGGACCATCCATACGGCATGACCGCAATAATCGGGAGCAGAAAGAAGAAAACGCTTGTGGCAAATGATGTCACATCGGCGCCCAGCCAGTTAAAGAATAGTGATACTGACGTGATCATGGGATTCCCCGCTCCGTCTCCCGCCTGATAAGCGGCATAGAACTCATTGTAAATCTGAGCTTTCGTTACGGTATGATAGATTACGATGGAAAAGCTAAGCAAATATGTTATAAGCGCCGCCCTGCTGAATAATGCTTTTCTCATTTCATTTTTTATACATTTTACTGTCATATTCTCCTCCCAGCTACCAGATGTTAAACTGGACATCCTCCTCTCCTGGTACAATAGCTCCTTTCAGGCTCTCCACCTCTTTTTCCAGCACGATAAAACCGAGACGGACGTCCATCTCTTCTCCCTGTTCCAGTATATAGTGAAAAACGTGCGCCTCATTTCCGGGATCAACTTTCCCGGCTTCACTGAAATATGCCGGAGAATAAACAGAAACCTCCTCCCCCTCTCCGCCGTAGAGAGCAATATCGTTTATCAGGAATTCATTCTTGTTTGCTACTCCCACAGCGTCAACATTCTGGATATTCAGATCCAGAACAACCAGCCGATGGGCATCTATAATGCTCCCATCCGGGGTTATATAATCTGAAAGACGCTGGTACTGCTCATAATCTTCAAAAGGAAGTTCATAATACATATTCTCTATAGCAAGACCTAAATCTGAATCCGATAGACTGATACCGGTTTCCTCAAAAGACTGATACAACTGGCAGTCGGTTATGCGATAGTTTAGCGTCCCCTCATATATAGGACTGGCAATCACATTGCTTTTGTCCATCGCTTCTTCTGTAGTTTGTATTGTGATTTTTCCCTCCTCCCCACCGTCACTGTCAGCATCGCCATTTGCGGAGGGCAGATAACTGCAGGCTGATAAGAACAGCGCTGCCAGACAACTTATTATGATCGCCGCTTTTTTCTTCATTGACTCTCTCCTGTAATAATCCGGGAAGTACTCACGCCAGCAGTTTCGGGAGCACTTCCCGTATATAGAACTCATTAATTAACTACAGTATAATTCCTGGTACTGTCCGGACTCCACACACCCGTAACGGTTCCTGCAGCCGATGTATTAGATCTAAGCCGAAGTTGCGCCATCAAAGTCTTCTTTCCAGAATACTTATTCCTGTTTTCATAGATAAAATTCGTAATACTTGACGGAACACTTCTCCGGACTGTAGCTGTTATTCCGTGCGTTTCATTATAATAACTTGATGCTGTTTTCCTGTTACCATAGGTTCTCACCTGAATATATGTCGTGGGTGAAGAAGTGAGTTTTACATAAACTTTAGTATTGGTTTCTTTGTAGCGTGCCGGTACTGATTTAAAACTTTTTGATACAGACTCAACCCGAATATTAATATCTCTATCGGATACCTGCGGCGCTGCATGTACAGGAAAAGCGCTCCCAAGCATTCCGGCAATAATAAAAGCTCCTGCAACAATACCTTTTGTTCTTTTTAACATGTTTTTGTACATTACTATTTCCTCCTCTTCTACATTGGTTTTCTGTCGGCATCAATATCGATATTTTTGCTCTTTCATACTATGTAGAATACATACATAGTATATTTACGATTAGATAATATCATATTATTTATATTTGTACAGCATTTATTTTATTATTATGCTATAATATCTATGCCTGATCAAAAACAACCCTGTTTATTTCGTCAGGCATTATAATTTAAAAGCAGGAGGGGTACATGAAAACCAAAGACGCTTTTAAGAAAGGCTCTCTGGAGATGCTGATCCTAAAACTTCTTTCTGTTCAGGACTGCTATGGATATCAACTCACTCAAATTATGAAGAAAGAATCAGATGGTCTGATCCAGATCCCATCCGGCTCTCTTTACCCAACACTGTACAAACTGCTGGACAGCGGATATATTACAGAATACGCTGTAAAAAGCGGCAAAAGACAGGAACGGATTTATTATCATCTGGAAGAGAGCGGAGCAGGTTATCTGAATGAACAGATTAGCGCTTATCGGAATATTTCTCAGGCGATTTTAAAAATATTGGATTATAAAGGAGATCAAAAAGAAAATGACTAAACATGCAGCAGTATTTAAAACGCGTCAAATCTTTCATTCTGATCAAAGGCAGAACTGAACGCCGTTTTCTTAGTAATCTGCGCAACGACCTGGAGGAATTTGATAAAATTCATCCAGACAGCAGTTACGAAACCCTGACTGAGGAATTCGGCTCTCCCTGGGATATGTTTTATTCCTATCTCTCTGAGCAGAACTCCGGATTACTGGTCAGGCGGGTGAAACTAAGAAAAGCAGCACTGCGCGTTTTTATCGGCGTTTTATTTGCAATCGTGCTCAGTCTGATATTATACCGCCGATCTTATTAACGAATATAACATTACCATGGAAAACGTAGTAGACGGATACAGAGAGACCGTTGAGATACTTGAGTAAAAGGAGGGTTATCCATGAAGAGCAAAAAGATATATCTGGACTCTGTCAGTCAGCTTTTAATCGGGAAAAAGAAAGACAGAAAAGCATTTCTCAATAAACTCAGCCATGATATCGACGAATATCTGCTGAGCGCCCCGGACGCCTCCTGCACAGATCTGGAAAAAGAATTCGGAACGCCTGTCGAGTTATTGTATGAATATGCCTCTACACATGACGAAAAAGAACTGTCTAAATCCGTAGGTATGAAACGAATTATAGCAGCTTTCATAATTACTTTATCAGTTACACTTGCTTTTGTGAGTATATTGAATACACTTTGGTGGAATAAAACAATCAACGATATTTATGAAAGAGAGAACTGGGAGCCGCTGGGCCCTACAATCATCATAGATAAAACGAAGGAAGCAAAATGAAGAGAATAAAACATATTATTGTCCCGGTATTATGCAGGATATTTGTTTTTAACCCCCTCCTGCCGATCCACGCACAGGAAACTGCCGCAGAGATAGAATATCTGTCTGACGGAAGCTACTATCTTACTGAAATTCAGGTAGACTCTGTCCCCTCAGCCAGATTATCTGCTGCCAACAGAACCAGAACAGTTTCCAAAACAGCCAGATACTTTTCCTCCTCCGGAAATGTCCTCTGGTATGTAAAACTAACGGCAACCTTTACTTATAACGGTACCACAAGTTCATGCATTTCTGCATACGCAACAGCAGATTCCTACTCATCTTCCTGGAAAATTTCCAGGAAATCAGCGTCTAAAACCGGGAATAAAGCCGCTGCAACCGCTGCTGCAACACAATATACAAAATCAAAGCCTGCCCGCCTCCGTACAAAAACAGTGACGCTCACCTGTGATAAAAACGGCAGGTTTTAACAGGATACCGGCTGCCCCTGCTATCAGTCCCGCAGCATTCGGACTTTTTTAAGATCCGGATTCTGCGGGACTGTCTCTTCCTTATTGCTCCCGGCCGTATACGGCATGACCGTTTCAGAACCCCTTTGACCGCAAACGTCCGGGCGTCTCCAGAGCCATATTTCTTATCACATCTCTTTTCAGAAACAACACTCCTGCTGCCAGCACTATAACGGCTGCGGCAGCGATCTTCACCCAGTCCTGCCAGGTCAGCTCCGTGATGTCAAAGCATCTTACATTTACCCACATCTGATTGATCCGCTCGTTATCCTCCGGGGCAAAATACTGCATGACCACCGCACGCTCGAGCACGTCCTGAGGCGGATACTGCGCGAACAACTGTCTGTCCGCCTGGTCGGACGCCGCAGTGATCACATAGTCCTCATCTGCATTGTCCCCGCTGAAGAAGAAGCCTACAGGGTATTCTATCGTATCCTCTTCTTCATCCTCCGCCCCGTAACACCAGTCGGCATAGGCGTATATGACGTCGCTTTCACCGCCCGATATCACGGAAGTATAGCCGATGTAGTACATATTTCTCACTACATTGTCCGGCCGTGACATGAAGTTGATGAACGCCTCCGCTGCGTGCTGCTTCGCCTCGTCTCCGCCGACGCCGTCTTTGAGCATCACCCATCCGTCGAACCACACGTTCGTGGATTCCTCCGGCACGGCATAGGCGAGATAATAGTCGTCTATCTCCGCCTGATCGAGCGTGTAGACCGCATCGCCCGACCACTGATAGTTCGCCAGCACTTTTCCGGTGACCATATCCGCTTTCCCGCTGTCAGATTCAAACGAATAAGCGTTCTCTTTCATCTGCTTCAGTATCGCCTCAGCAGAAGCCACTGTCTCTTCATCGGTCCGGTTCATCAGTTCGGCGATACGCTCCAGTCTGTCCGGCGAGGAGACAAGGTCCGGTTCCAGAAGTTCTTCCTCATTGAGGATCCCAAGCGCGGCGAAATAGCTGTCGCGCACATTGTCTTTTATCGTGACCTGTCCTTTATACTCCGGATCTGCAAGGAGCGCCCAGTGAGAGGCCTCCTCCTTTGTTATCTCTTCGGGATTATACACGATACCTGTCGTCCCCCACATATACCCTGCGGCATATCTGCTCCACGGCTCCCCGTTGATCGTGTTCGTATCGAATATATCGCGGATATAATCAGACACACCGCGGATATAATAATTTTCCTCCGCGCTCCCGTCAAAAAACGACTCCGAGAGCGGCCACAGCCGGTCTTCTGCTATCAGCTTCATAAACATATACTCGGACGGGCAGATAAGGTCAAACTCATTCCCCAGTGTGAGCTGATTGTAGAGGTCCTCATTGCTCCCGAATGTAGAATACTCTACTTCCACTTCGATCCCGTAAGTATCCCCGTACCAGCTCTCAAAATCATCGATCATCGGGTTCTCGCCAAGGATGACCGTCTCCTCCCGGTCTTCGAGTTCAATCGCCTCTTCTTCGTCCCAGTCTCCCTCGTCGATATACTCTTCCCAGTTGGCGATACGCAGCGTAACTTTCTCCTGACCGT
Source organism: uncultured Mediterraneibacter sp. (assembly GCA_944375765.1). Classification (GTDB taxonomy): domain Bacteria; phylum Bacillota; class Clostridia; order Lachnospirales; family Lachnospiraceae; genus Mediterraneibacter. Next base: position 50,451 of record CALWAR010000129.1, read on the forward strand.
CCGCTCCCCCGGGCCGGAGCGCGCCCGATACCGCAGATGCTGACGCCGTCCGGTTGCCCGTATCTGAAACGCCGGCAGCCGTCGCCGTCGCTCCCCACGCCGGAAAGAAAACGCCCGTTCCTGTCATCAGCGCTGCCGCGCCCGCCAGGATCCTAATCTTTCTCCCTGCTCTCATATGCGCTCACCTCTTTCTTTTTCGCCGGCCCGGCAGAAGCCAGGTTCATGGTCACGACGGCCAGCACCACGACCAGAAAGATCACTGTCGACAGCGCCCACAGCGCCGTCTTGATCTCTGTCTGGGATCCCCTTGTGGCATTGACCACATAGGTGCTGATCGTGTCAAATGTGGCCGGTTTCGTATATGTCGAGATAAAATAGTCGTCAAGGGACAGAGTGACCGACAGTAGAAAACCTGAGATGATCCCCGGCACGATCTGCGGGATCACGATCTTGTACAGCGCCTGGAACGGCGTCGCGCCCAGATCCAGCGCCGCCTCGTACAGTCCGCTGTCCATCTGCTTAAGACGAGGGATCACCGCCAGATATACGAAAGGAGTACACAGCACCACATGACCGATCACAAGAGGGATAAATGTATTCTTCTCTATGCCGAACACAACGATAAGCAGTATGCAGATCGAAAATGCCGTTACTACGTCTGCGTTGACGACCGGGACGCGGTTGGCCGTCTCCACCATCCTCCTTGTAAACGGCCTGGAATAAAAAGCGCCTATGGCTCCCAGCGTCCCGAGAAGCGAAGCAATAAGGGCTGCTCCGACCGCCAGCAGAAGTGTTCCCGCGATCATATTCCTCAGCTCTTCAAGCGTGAAGAGCGTCACATAGTTCTGAAGCGAAAAGCCCCGCACGGCTCCGATCGTTGTAGAGTCCGTAAAGCTGTAAAACGCGAGTATCAGCACCGGTATATACATGAACAGCGCGACGAGGACGAGCCACGAGTATGACAGTATCTTCTTCATCATAACACCGCCCCCCTGTTCTTTGCATCATTCTGCTCCTCTCTGTCGGTGATAAGCGAAACGATACATATGACCGCGAAAAGGATCAGTGAAATCATGGATCCGTTGTTCCAGTCATAGATATTGAAGTAGCTTCCTATGAGAGAACCCATGATATACGTACTGTTGTATATCATATCCAGGATGACATAGTTTGTCATAGCCGGAAGAAACGTCATCGTGATCCCGCTGGCGATCCCCGGCATTGACAGAGGCAGCGTTATCCTGAAAAACACCGCCGCCGGTCCTGCCCCCAGATCTCTCGCCGCCTCGATCAGGCTCTCGTCAAGCTGCAGCAGCGTGGTGTACAGCGGCAGGATCATAAACGGCAGGAAGTCATAGGTCATAGCGATCACTGTGTTCAGAAACGGATACAGGGACAGATTGCCCTCAAGGATCGTCAGTATCTCCTTTAAAGCGGTAAGCCTCAGCGTGAAGTTGATCCACATCGGCATGATGAACAGCATCAGGAGCACAGGGCCTTTCTTAAGCCCGCTCCGCGCCAGCACATATGCCGCCGGATATGCGATCAGAAGACAGACCGCCGTTACTGCGACTGCGATCGCGATACTGTAGCAGAGTGTTCCGATCGTATTGCCGTTTGTAAAAAAGCCAAGCAGATTGTCCCATGTAAATCTCCCGCTCCCGTCTGTGAATGCATAATAGACGATCACTGCCAGAGGCAGGACGACAAAGCAGATCAGAAACAGGGCGTATGGGATACACAGTTGCTTCCGGCTGAATCGTAATATTTTCATGTACCGTCCCTACTTTCTCTTCAATATGATCTCTTCTTTCGGAATCACCAGACTGACATGGTCCCCCTCGTTCCAGAGATCATCTTCATCCAGCACAAAGTCTTCTTCTGTAGCTGTGCGTACTGTATAGTTATAGTGATTTCCTTTATAGATAAAGGAGATGATGTTTCCGGACGCCCTGTATTCTTTCTGTTCGTCACTCATGGAAACGGCTTTGACGGGCACTTCGACCGTCACGTAAGTTCCCGCCAGGTCGATCTCCTCGCCCCCGGCGGTAATCACGGAGCACTCCCCGCTTAAGCGCGATCCGTCGCAGAGCTGTGTCAGATCGCACTCGTACTCTCCGCCTGCGAACGCCGCCCGGCCGTCTTTTGTAATCACTCCATCGTAGACATTCATCAATGCGCCGGCGGGCATGACATGGATATTGTCAGGATCTATCTTCATGCCGATCTCCTGGCCGGGAACGGCATCCCTCGTGCTCTGTATCACGACCTCATTGTCCCCGCACAGAGCTGTGATCTCATAGTACATCCCCTTGAACACGGCCGAGTCCACAACCCCTCTTATCTGTCCCTCTTCGGGAGCTGTGATGATGACGTCCTCGGGCCTTACGACCACGTCCACGCGGGTATCTTTCGGCACGTTGTCTACACAGGGGAACTGCGTCTTACAGAACTCGACTGTCATGGACGCGGCCATTCTCCCCTCGAAAATATTGCTTTCCCCGATGAAATCCGCCACGAAGGCATTCTTCGGTTCATTGTATATCTCCTCGGGCGTTCCGGTCTGCTGTATCATACCGTCCGACATGACTACGACCTTGTCCGACATGGTAAGCGCTTCTTCCTGATCGTGAGTCACATAGATAAATGTGATGCCGAGCTGCTCATGCATGGATTTGAGTTCGAGCTGCATCTCTTTTCTCATCTTAAGGTCAAGGGCTCCGAGCGGCTCGTCCAGCAGGAGGATATCCGGCTCGTTGACGATCGCGCGGGCGATGGCGATCCTCTGCTGCTGTCCGCCGGACAGCGTGGAGATGCGTCTCTTTTCAAAGCCCTCCAGGTCTACCACCTCCAGCACGTTCTTCACCTTTTCGCTGATCACTGACTTCGGAAGCTTCTTAAGATTCAGTCCGAACGCCACATTGTCATATACGTTCAGATGGGGAAACAGCGCGTACCGCTGAAAGACCGTGTTGATCGGCCTTAAATTAGGCGGGAGGCTGCTGATATCTTTCCCGTTTAAGAGGATCTCCCCCTCCGTCGGGAACTCAAACCCTGCGATCATACGGAGCGTCGTCGTCTTGCCGCACCCGGATGGGCCAAGGAATGTGACAAACTCCCCTTTCTTCACTGTCAGGTTAAAGTCATCTACAACAACTGTATCGTCAAATACTTTCTTTATATTTTTTAATTCTATAATATTCTCTCTCATGGCTTCTCTCCTTACCATGTCATCCGCCTGCCGCGGCAGGTATTTCCCGGCTGCACATAACCGTAATAAGTTTAGGGTAAGCGTCTCTATTTGTCAATAAAATTTATTGACTTTTAGCGGAAAACACCGAAAAAAGCAGCTCGCTTTGTCTCCATCGAAAAAGCGCTCACATTTCTGCAAGCGCTTTTATTTTATGTCACTATGTCAGTCTGTCAGAACTCTCTGATTTCTTTTGCCAGAGAGAACGGAATTATATCGCCCGGTTTAGTCTCGATATATGCTTTCTCCTCATGCATATATTCGATAATATCTTTTGCTTTGTAATTTTTAAATTGATTAATCACCTTGTCGATATCTTTCTTTTCATCAACACTTAAAATGGAGTAATCCATTCCTTTTGTTGGATAAATATGCAGCATTGAATCATAATTATAACTTTCCTCCTCTTTAACATTCAGATTTTCCAGATTCATGAGACTGTAATGTCCGACAGGAAGGGCACCCATAGTATTATGCCTGTAAACCATACCTGTCATCGCGTGACCTTTCAGCTTACAGGACAGGGCGTCCACGTACCAGAGCATTTTCATAAGTTTTACTTTGTACAGGTTCGATACATTTTCAGCTATATATGAAATTAAAGCTTCAATTTTATCAACATTCAGTATTGTATAGCCATTCGCATCGGATGGTTCTTCAAAATCAGCGTATTCGCTTTCAAAAGCCTGGCGTGTCAGATACTCTTTTCCATAAGAATCCAGTTGCTCTACAATCCTCGTCCGTATATCCGCTCTTTTCTGAACAGAGAATTTAACAGTATTCTTCTTCAGAAATTCCAGCGCTATTAATGGATTATCCTTAATAAGGCGAAGCATTGTATCATAGGCCTCATCCTGGATGGCTTTGCTCTCATATCTTGATATTGTAGCTTCTCCCCATCCAAGTAATCTTGCAAGATCGACCTGTGACAGGCCATAGTTTTCTCTTATTGCAACTATCTCATCAGAGGTAAGCAGACCATGTTTTATACGGTAGGCATTACGTGCATTCTGAAGATTTGCATTTGTCATGGAGCCAGTTTCAAATTCGTTTTCGTTCATATCCGCATTTGCACAGAAATAAAACCTTTCCTCATAGGTTATCTCCTCATCTTTCAGTATAATTGTTGCGAAGCGTTTTCTTTCTTCTACTTCATGCGTTTTGTCACACAACGGACAATCCATATGAACCTTTCTGATCAAAATACCCATCGCCATTACCTTTCCTCCTTTTCGTCTCCAATTATGCATATGGAAATTTCATCTTATTCTTTGCATAATGGAATGACACACACAGAACGTGCTTTTTCTTGTCACCTTTAATCTTCAGCTTTATATAAATAAGTTTTCTGTTTATATTCTTACCAAATACAAAAAGCAAAGGGGGGCCTAAATCATCCTTATCGATCTTAGTTTCAGAATATTCCGTAACAGTCAGTTCTTTTAATCTGTCAATAACATCCTCTATATCATAGTCTAAATCCAATAATGTATATGGAGTCGAATGTTCCATGTCATTTCTTTTACTTTTTCGGATCAAGACAAAATCTGTATCTAAGTTAAAGTCATCTTTTTCCAAAAGCGTTTTTATTTCTTCCAGAAAAGCAATGACTTCTCCTTTTTTCGATTGTGTACTGAGAAAGATGATAAACACCTCCTGCAAAATATATACTATCAATTGATAGTATATTGTTTAATTAACAGTTTGTCAAGACATTGCCAAAACCCGTATTTGCTTTTTTATGGCAGACTGTCTCTGACGCACAGTGCGCCGTATCCGAGCAGGGGATTGGGCCAGCGGTCGTATCCGGGCAGTTCTCTCGCTCCCCGCCTTAAGTATGCTTTGACCTTTTCCCCATAGAGGTACGGATCATTTCCCTGCACGATCCCCCATTCCATCAGGAGGGCCGCGCTCCCCGTAACAAAAGGCGCAGCAAAAGATGTGCCGTCAAAAGAGCGGTATCCGCCGCCCGGTACAGGTGCAGTAACTCCCACTCCCGGCGCTGCGAGATCCGGCTTGGGAGCTCCGCTCTCCTCATAGACGTGCGAGGGCCCCCTCCCCGAGAAGTCTGCGTAAGCAAATGTCCTGGCATCATAGGCGGCCACTGTGACTACAAGCGCAGCGGTAGACGGGATCGTGAGCGTGCCCGAACTGCTGGGCCGCAGAAAAGCAGTCCCCTCATTCAGGGCAGACTGCGCGGGCAGCCACATCTGATATCTCCCGTCCACGATCCGGCGGGGCGTCAGGATGATCTGCCATACCCCGCTGTCCACATAGGTCCTGCGCGGCAGAAATGATATATATATCTCCTGTCGCACGCTGTAAGGCTTCGGCTCTCCATAGTAGATCAGAAGTTCCGTATCCCCTGTAAAATACCTCTGGGATCCGAGATTTTCCCGCAGCGGCCCGATACGTTCTCCTGACGGGCTTACGATCGTGACGTCCATTTCGTCTACGTAGGATTTCCATATCTGGACGTTCAGAGCCGGCTCCCTCATCTGCACAGCCAGTTCCGTCACTGCTTCTTCCTCATCACTTATCCGCCCCGACACATGGCCGGCCGTGGTCCCCTCGTTCCCGCTCCCTACGCAGATGACGTTCTTCCATGTGTCTGAGATATCGTTTAAAAACCGTTCTACAAGAGACGTCCCATCATGGGAGCCGTATGTATTGCCGAAACTGATGTTGACAGCCACAGGCATCCTCAGTTCGAGCGCTTTTCGGATCACATAGTCCACGCCAAGCATCAGCTCCGTCGTCCTCGGGAACCCGTCGGGCCGGGACCTCCCCATCTTTACAATAATCATCTCAGCCTCCGGGGCTGCGCCCCGGTACCGGCCCCCTTCACTTCCCCTGCCGTTTCCCGCTGCGATCCCCGTCACTGCAGTCCCATGTCCGCTTACATCCATGCCAGGCAGAGCCTGACGGCTTATCCCGGACTGTTCTGTCCCGCTGCTCTCCGCCTCCCGCAGCATCTCATTGATCTGTTCTCCTGTGTACTCGCTTCCCACGGCATATCCTGCAGGCGGATTTCCCGGAACGGACTGGTCCCACATGGCCGCAATCCGCGTAGAACCATCCTCCCGCCGGAAATCAGGATTGACGATATCCAGTCCGCTGTCCACAACTCCTATAAGAACGCCTCTCCCGCTGAGAGAATACGGCACATTCTGGACTGTATCGATACACGAGGCCCGGCGTCCTGTATCAGCCTGAAAGTAAAGACTCTTCGGCTTCTCGATAAAATCGACGCCGGGCAGAGCCGCCAGCTCACTGATCCGCTCTTCCTTTATCACGATCACCGCATACCCGTTCAGCAGTTCTGTCACAGACACAGCGATCTCTCTGGCCACATCAAGTTCCCCCGAATACTTCACGATCAGCTCCCACTCATGTTCTGCAAGATCATAGCCTACTTCCAGCTCCCCCGAGCGTATCCTCTCATCCTCCGTCGCGTCCAGCGCAAGGTTCAGCATGTTTTCGATTTTCTGGCTCATATTCAACACCCCCTGGTACATATCTTATGCGCCAGGGGGTGATATATAGCATAGTATAAACTTCTGTATTGCTTCTTTCTGTAGTTTGCTTTGTCCTGTCGGAGTGTTCCTTATCCGTCCATGGAGATCTGCATTTATCTGCGGTACGCGAAGAGAGGAAGCCCGTCTTCCGTTGGAACTTTCACCTCTCCTTGAATCAGGGGACGGGCATACTCGACAAATTCCCGGCTTACATCCGATCCATCGCAGGTTATCCATTCCGCCGGAACTGTCTTTTCCTGATTACAGATGGCGTTAACGTCTTCTGTCACATAGTTCGTCCGGTACTCATCGCCGGGCAGACGGCGGAATGCGATCATCTTTCCGGTTTCTCCCTCTATGGCGCGCTTCACTCCATATGCGCCGGAAGCGATCGCTTCTTTCTGATCCGTAGCGGAGAGCATGGCGGAAGAGCATCTCTGAGATACGTTGAGTTCTACAGAGCGCACTTTGACGCCGATCTTTTCTTTCACCAGGTTCTCAAGGTATTTCCCTGAACCTGTCAGCATCTTGTGTCCGAACGTATCCACTCCTACGCTGCTGGCAAGTTCGCAGATAAACGTCCCCCTGCCGTCATTAATCCCCTCCGAGATACATACGACCACGTTGGATACTTTTTCAAGCGCTGCTCTCACGTCGGAGAGAAACTTCTCCGTGTCAAACGCTGTCTCCGGCAGATAGATCAGCAGCGGATTATCCCCGTCAAACTTACGCGCGAGCGCACTCGCGGCAGTCAGCCATCCTGCGTGGCGTCCCATGATCTCAACGATGGTGACGGACTGTTTATTATCATACACAGAAGCGTCCAGCGAGATCTCCCTCACCGTGGAAGCTACATATCTGGCTGCGCTCCCGTATCCGGGCGTATGATCCGTACGGACAAGGTCGTTGTCTATCGTTTTAGGGATCCCGATAAAACGGATATCGCTCCCCGTCTTCTCGGCATAGCGGGAGAGCTTGCTCACTGTATCCATGGAATCATTTCCCCCGATATAAAAGAAATATCCTATGCCATATTCTGCAAATTTTTCAAACAGTTTCGGATATACTTCATCTTCCAGGTCTTCCGGCAGCTTATATCTGCACGAACCAAGATAAGATCCCGGCGTGGTCCGTATGAGCTCCAGTTCGCCGGAACGCTCCAGAGGCTCCATATCCATAACCTTTCCGTTCAGAAAACCTTCGATCCCGTTTATCATGCCATAGACAGTCCCGCAGGCGTCCTCTCTGTTAAGAGCCTCGTATACCACTCCGTAAAGGCTTGCATTGATAACGGCGGTCGGCCCTCCGGACTGCCCGACGATCACATTTTTCTTCATTTGTCTCCTCCTTGTATGCACATATGCTGTTCCTCCCTTAATATATCTGAAAAAAACAGATTTTACAACATAAAGACAACCGGGATCTGTCATCCGTTCTCTCTTTTATGAAATCCAGGCTCCGCGCAGGTCTCCCTCCACACAAGAGAAAACGGAAGAAGAATCTTCATCGGGAGGCGATGCCCGCCCTCAATCCTGTCGATCAGGATTTTTGCCGCCATCTTCCCCAGTTCTTCTATCGGGATGCGAATCGTAGTCAGAAGGGGTGTGATGTACTGAACGACATCGATATCATCAATACTGATCAGGGATACGTCCCCGGGGATCTTCAGACCCTTTTCCTGCAGTGCGCGTAATGCTCCGATGGCAACGGTGTCGTTGGAACAGAATATGGCTGTAAAATCCCTGCTTTTCTCAAGCAGGCGGAGCGCTCCCTGGTAGCCTCCTTCTGTGGTCATGGGAGCGTGGACTACGAGTTCGCGTCTCAGGGGAATTTTTTTTGCTGACAGGGAGGCGCAGTATCCCTCATATCTGTTTTCTTCTTTTGTGTCTCCAATGTACGCAATGCGAGTGTGTCCGAGTTCAAAGAATTTTTCCATTACAGAACCTGCGGCCTGATAACCGTCGCAGATGATCTGGTCGTATTTGGCATTGATCGTATTCAGACCGCTGTATACGACATTATTAAAATGCTTTTTCAAAAAGCTGAGCATCTGCCTGTTGCATCTGCCCAATACGGCTGCTCCATCTACACGGTTTCCGGTAATGTGACGGAATTCGGCCGGATTATCAATGTCTACAAACGTAATCAGATGTTTCACAATATAATTATGATGGAACGCCTCTTCTTCCAGCCCCCTTGCCAAAGTTGAGAAGAAAATATCTTTCATCGGATCCTCTGTACGGGCAAATATACAGGCAATGGAACGCGTCGGCTTTTTCGCAGATGTGCTGTTTCCGCTTTTTAAATCTCTGGCAGCTATATTGGGGGAATACCCGGTTCTGCGGACGATCTCCCATACCCTGTCCTGGACCTCTTTACTGGCGGCGGAAGCCCCTTTCTGATTGATAACTCTTGATACAGTGGAGATGGAAACTCCCGCTTCCTTTGCAATATCTTTTAATGTCATATAAACCTCCCGGAGAATCTGTAAGAATCACGGATTGTTAATATCGATAAAAATGTCAGGAATGTTATATTTGTTATTATAAAATATATAATAAAAAAAAGCCAGAAACATCCGGGAAAACGTTTGAGTAAATAAAAAACTGCATAATTTTCTTTTGTGATATGATTGGAAATAAGAAAAATCATACAAAGGAGGTATGTGCGTGGAAGATAATGTCCTGGTTATTCATGGCGGAGGCCCTACTCCGGTAATCAACGCTTCTCTGTATGGAGTTATAAAACAGGCTGTTGAGAGCGGCGGGATAAGAAAAGTATACGGCGCTCTTGGAGGAACAAGAGGAGTGCTGGAAGAAGATTTTTTTGATCTGCTCCGGATCCCGGAAGAAGAAAGAGAGCTTCTGCTCCGGACACCGGCTTCTGCAATCGGCTCTTCACGGTTTGCTCTGGAGGATGGAGATTATGCGAAGATGCCGGGAATATTCAGAAAACACGGGATAAAGTACGTCCTGCTCAACGGAGGCAACGGAACCATGGATACCTGCGGAAAGATCGATGCGGCGTGCGGCGGCAGGGTCAACGTAGTGGGGATACCCAAAACGATCGATAACGATATTGCGGTCACAGACCACACGCCGGGATATGGGAGCGCTGCAAGATATTTGGCGGGAACGGTCCATGAGGTGGGGGAGGACGTCAGATCTCTCCCGATCCATGTCTGCGTGGTGGAAGCTATGGGGAGAAACGCGGGGTGGCTGACGGCAGCTTCGGTTCTGGCAAGGAAAGAAAAAGGAGACGCTCCGCATCTGATCTATCTGCCGGAAAGGCCATTTGATGAAGAGGAATTTCTGGAAGATGTGAAAGCCCTTTATGACAGACAGGGACAGGTCGTTGTCGTGGCCAGCGAGGGACTCAGAGACGCGGATGGGAATCCTGTGGTTGAACCGGTCTTCCGAACGGAGCGGGCTGTTTATTATGGAGACGTAAGCTCCTACCTGGCAGGTCTGGTCGTTCGCAGGCTGGGGATCAAGGCCCGGGGAGAAAAGCCTGGAATATGCGGAAGAGCGTCTGTTCCATGGCAGTCAGAAGTAGATCGGGAGGAGGCGGTCCTTGCGGGAAAGGAAGCGCTGCGCGCCGCCATGGAAGGCTGCAGCGGCGTAATGATCGGGTTCCGCAGAAAGGAAACTCCCGGCAAAGAGTACAGAGCGGAGACGTTCCGGGTGCCGATCAAAGAAGTAATGATGTACGAAAAAACATTGCCGGACGAATATATCAACGAAAGAGGGAACGATGTTACAGAAGCATTTGCCCAGTGGTGCAGTCCTCTGATCGGAGGCGGGATCCCGGAATTTATCCGTCTGGACAAATATAAAAAGGAGATACAGTCATGAAACACATATGCCTGAATTTAAAACGGTTTGACGTGCCGGTGAGTCTTGGCGGAGTTAATCGTATTGCTCCGGCGGCGGACTGGGGCGCATATATCGTGGAGCGCACCGAAGAAGCCCTGCGCTCTTACAACAGCGGAGAAGCAGAATTTACCATGTATTTCCCGGAGGCGCATATTCTGGGAGCGGCGGCGGCATCCAAAGACGGCCCTGTCCGCATCGGTTGCCAGGGGGTGTACCGTGAGAATACAGCTTCGAGCGGAAATTTCGGGGCGTTTACGACCAACCGCCCTGCCAGCGCTGCAAAAGCCCTGGGATGCGAAAGCGTCATCATCGGACACTGCGAGGAGCGCAGGGATAAGCTGGGTATCATGGAACTGGGCGGAACAGCGGATGCGGAGGCAGTCAACCGGATACTGAACAGCGAGATCCGCGCGGCAGTCAGTGAGGGAATGGACGTCCTCTACTGTATCGGGGAAACAGAGGAAGAACAGCCCCGGTGGAAAGAGATACTAAAGCAGCAGCTCACCGTCGGTCTGGAAAGCGTGGACAAAAGCCGGACAGTAATAGCCTATGAGCCTGTGTGGGCGATAGGGCCGGGGAAAACACCGCCCTGTCGGGATTATATCGCGAAGATTGCCGGGTACATCAAGGAAGTAACCGGAGGAATGGACGTGATATATGGAGGAGGCCTAAAGCAGGACAATGCAGGAATGCTGGCTTCTATCCCGGAGATCGACGGCGGGTTGATCGCACTGACAAGATTCAGCGGAGAGATAGGTTTTTACCCGGATGAGTACCTGGAGATCATCCGCATCTACATGGAGAACTGCAGGCAGTAATAATTGTATCAGAGGCTTAAGCAAAAGCCGGAAAGGAAGGTAAAATATGAAACTGGATTTTGAATACGGACACGGAACGGTCAGCGCAGAACTGCCGGACAGTACAGATGTGTTTATCCCGGGGGTGACAGTGCCGGATCCGCCTTATATTCCCGAAGAAGAGCTGGAAGCAAAAACGCTGGAGTCGATCCGCAATCCCATCGGGATGGAGCCTCTGCCGAAGCTGGCCAAAAAGGGATCAAAAGTGACGATCATATTCCCGGACCGTGTAAAAGGCGGAGAACAGCCCACATCGCACCGCAAGGTGGCCGTCAAACTGATCCTGAAAGAATTGTACGCCGCCGGAGTAGAGAAAAAAGATATTCTCCTGATCTGTTCAAACGGGCTGCACAGAAAAAATACGGAGAAAGAGATTTTTAATGTCCTTGGGAAAGAGCTGTTCGACGAGTTCTGGTATACTCACCAGATCATCAACCACGACAGTGAGGATTATGATCATCTTGTTGACCTTGGAACAACAGACAGAGGCGACCCGGTGATCATGAACAAATATGTTTATGACAGTGATGTGGCGATCCTCATAGGACATACGCAGGGAAATCCTTATGGAGGATATTCCGGCGGGTACAAGCACTGCGCAACGGGGATCACTCACTGGAGGTCTATTGCATCCCATCATGTGCCCGAGGTCATGCACCGTAAAGATTTTACTCCGGTCAGCGGAAAATCCCTCATGCGCACCAAGTTTGATGAGATCGGCATGCACATGGAAAAATGTATGGGTAAAAAGTTTTTCTGCTGCGATGCGGTGCTGGATACAAAATCCCGCCAGATCGAGATCAACAGCGGTTACGCGGCAGAGATGCAGCCGCGTTCCTGGAAAATGGCTGACAAGAGGACTTACGTGCCGTGGGCGAAGCAGAAATATGACATTATCGTGTTCGGAATGCCGCAGTTTTTCCACTATGGAGACGGGATGGGAACGAATCCCATCATGCTGATGCAGGCTCTGTCCGCTCAGGTCATCCGGCATAAGAGAATTATGAAAGACAACTGTGTTTTCATCTGCGCTTCCACCTGCAACGGATATTTTCATGACGAACTGTGGCCCTATCTGAGAGAGTGTTATGAGATGTTCCAGAAAGACGGCATGAATGTCCTGACGGATATGAACCGGTACGGAGAGTACTTCGCGACAAATGAGGAGTATATCCGCAAATATCGTTTCTGCAACGCGTTTCATCCTTTCCATGGATTCTCCATGATGAGCTGCGGGCAGATTGCGGAGATGAACACCGCGGCGATCTATCTGTGCGGAGCGGAACAGCCGGGATACGCCAGAAGTATGGGGCTGAAGACAAGGGCGACCATCGAAGAGGCGCTGGAAGACGCAAAGAAGAAATATACAGGAGATAATCCCGCTATTCTGGCTCTTCCCCAGACCTTTAAGCTGAGCGCGGTGCACCTGATGCTGGAAAACGAGACTTATGGCAGAGAAGACGATTATACCCATATGGTTCACCATCACATGTGATGCGGAAAATGTTCTGCGCAATACAGTTTTCGGCATACTCAAACGTTTGGGCAAAAAAAATGTGTTCCAGATGGCAAATATGCTATAATCATCATTAAATAACAAGGAACAATTGTGCAATAAGTGATGGAATCCGGAGGAAGCGATAATGACAAACAAAAAAATGACGAAAAATACAGGACAACAAAATGATATTATAGGGAAAATACCTAACCGGGCGTGGCTGCTCCTGTCATTTTTGGCAGCCATTATACTGTGGTATCTCCTGTCAGTCAATCCATCAACAGCACGAAGCTTTCCATTCGTCCCATCAATTATAGAAGCGTGCAGGACGATGGTGGAAAGAGGAGTTCTGTGGCAGGATTTTTCAAGCAGTATGATTTCCGTATTTCTCGGATTCATCCTTGGATTTGTGACAGCAGTGCCGGTGGCGTTCCTGATGGCATGGTACCGTCCTGTCAGATACATAGTAGAGCCCTGGATCCAGTTTATCCGTAATATCCCGCCGCTGGCGTATGTTCCCCTCGTGGTCATCTCCGCGGGCGTAGGCAGGAGACCTCAGGTGATCGTCATCTGGCTCGCCACATTCCTTATCATGAGCGTGACGATCTATCAGGGCGTGCGGAACGTAGACGAGACGCTGATAAAAGCGGCGAAAGTGCTGGGAGCCCAGGACAGGGACATCCTGGTGAAAGTGATCTTTCCGGCAACGACGCCGTTCATCATAACAGCCGTCCGACTGGGAGTGAGCGTTGCCCTCACAACACTTATAGCAGCGGAATCAACAGGAGCCGTAGCGGGACTTGGAATGAGGATACGGTCGTTAAACAACAGTTTTGAAGTTGCGCCTATGCTGCTCTACATCATATTGATAGGCGTCATAGGAATGACCTGTGAAAAAGTGATCAAGATTCTTGAAAGGAAGCTGACAGGATGGCAGGAGAAAAGAGAAGTGTAAAAGTAAAAATCGATCATGTTGAAAAAATCTTTGATACGAAAAAAGGCCCCATGGTGGCTCTGAACGGCGTAGACCTGGATATAAAGGAAAATGAATTTATCTGCGTGGTAGGACCGTCAGGCTGCGGAAAATCCACTCTCCTCAACATCATAGCAGGTCTGCTGCCCGCCACAGACGGAGCAGTGTATGTGGACGGGAAGAAAGTCGAAGGAACCGGGACGGAGCGGGGCGTTGTGTTCCAGCAGTACGCTCTGTTTCCCTGGCTGACAGTCATCAGGAACGTTATGTTCGGGCTTAAGCTGCAGGGGATGAGCAATGAGGAAGCCCGCGAAACAGCTATGAAATATTTGAAAAAAGTGGATCTGGAAGAATTTGCCGACAGCTACCCGAAAGAATTATCCGGCGGTATGAAGCAGCGTGTAGCAATCGCACGTGCGTACGCGGTACAGCCGGAAGTGCTCCTAATGGACGAACCTTTTGGAGCTTTGGACGCACAGACAAGAACCCAGCTTCAGACAGAACTCCTCCAGACATGGGAAAATGAGAGGAAGACGTGCTTTTTCATCACACATGATGTGGAAGAAGCGATCATTCTTGCAACACGTGTAGTGATCATGAGTGCAAGACCGGGCCGTATCCGCGATATTGTGGATATCGATATCCCCTATCCAAGAGATCAGGAGACAAAGATGAGCCCGAGATTCATGGAACTGAAAAATCACATATGGAAACAGGTATATCAGGAATACCTTGAAGTGCGTAAGTAATGGTAAAGGAAAGCCATTCAAAAATATCTTAAAAGGAGGAACTATTATGAAGAAAAAATTGCTTGCAGCAGGCCTTGCGGCAGCGATGATGTTATCGCTTGCGGCATGCGGAGGAGACGGCGCTCAGGGGGACAGAGCAACAGACAGTGGGACAGACGACACGGAACAGACGTCCCAGGAGACGATTACGCTTAATGTAGCGTATATGCCAAACTATGGAAGCCTCTGGTCAGTCATGACAGCGATCGAGAAAGGATACTTTGAAGAAGAAGGTATCCAGGTGGAACTCACAGAGTTCCAGGACGGACCGACGATCATCTCTGCAATGGAGTCCGGATCAATCGATATCGGATATATCGGACAGGGAGCTCACAAACTCTGTGTTGAAGGCAATGCAACAATCTTTGCGCTTTCCCATATCTCCAACGGAGATGCTGTGATCGGCGGTTCGGGGATCGAGAGCATCGAAGATCTGGCAGGGAAGACAGTTGCATATTCATCAGGAACATCCAGCCAGGATATTCTGGAAACCGCACTTTCAAGCGCAGGAATGACTATGGATGATATCCAGGCGACAGACATGGCGGCAGAGAACATCCCGACAGCCATTATATCCGGAAGCGTTGACGCGGCGGCTACATGGTCTCCGGGAACCCTCACAATTCTGGACGAGGTAGATGGAGCGACAGAGCTCTGTGACAACCTGACATTTAAGGACACCACGGTCTCTCTCGCAAGCTGGATCTGCACACCTTCCTACGCGGAAGAAAACAGGGATACCCTCGTAAAATTCACAAGAGCCCTGTTCAGGGGAATGGACTATGCGGCAGATGAAAACTATGAGGAAGTGGCTCAGTGGGTCGCAGATCAGACGGCAACAGACTATGACACCGTATATAGTCAGAGAGGCGACGCAGACTGGCTGACCGGTAATGAAGTTTCTACGGGAGCTGCTGACGGAACGGTAGAAGGATATTACACGACGCAGAAACAAAATCTGCTCGATCAGGGCGCGGTTACAGTGGATCCGCCGGTAACAGACTATGTAATGCTTGATATCATGACAGAAGCAGGAGAATAAATTTTAAGACCAGCCCGGGATGCCTCTGGCATCCCGGGCTTTTTAATAAAAGACAGGAGGCGGGAATAAATGAAAGAATATTATTCTTATAACAGGGAAGAGCTGCTGGGAAATAACCCGAAGCTGCCTCTTTTCTGCGAAAAGGACAATGAGACTGTGTTCAGAAAAATGGCAGGACAGATGTTGAATGAGATCTGCGCCAACAATGAAAAGGGGAAGAAAACCGTAATAATCTGTCCGGTCGGACCTGTAGGACAGTATCCCTTTTTTGTGGACATGGTAAACGGACAGAACATCAGCGTGAAAAATGTATGGTTCATTAATATGGACGAATATCTGGACGATAATAAAAACCGGGTTCCAAAGGATCATCCTCTAAGTTTTCGCGGCTTTATGGACAACAACGTATATTCCAGGATCCGGCCGGAACTTATCATGCCGGAGGAACAGAGAGTATTTCCGGATCCGGCTCATCCGGAACGGATCCCGGAGCTGATCGGGGAACTGGGAGGCGTTGATATCGCTTTGGGAGGGATCGGCATCAACGGGCATGTGGCGTTTAATGAGGCAGATCCGTCCCTGACGCCGGACGAATTCCGCGCGCAGCGGACAAGAGTACTTCAGATCGCTCCCGAGACCAGGGCGGCAAATGCCATAGGGGATCTGAACGGCGCGATCGAGGATATGCCGTATTACTGTGTTACTATTGGTATGTACGAGATCCTGAAAGCAAGAAAGATCCGCCTGGGATGCTTCCGCAACTGGCACAGAGCGGTCGTGAGAAGGGCCGCATACGGAGAGCCGACCTCCGAATTCCCGGTGACTCTCCTGAGAGACCACCCGGATATCACTCTGTCATTTACCGAATACGTTGCCAGGGCACAGGATTAGAAGAGGTGTAAAGAATGCTGTTATTAAAAAATGCTCTGACTTATCAGGACCATAGTTTTAGCAAAAAAGATATATTAATCGCCGACGGGAAGATTAAGGCAGTGACAGCGTGCGGCGTGCAGGATATCCCGGAATGCGCAGAAGTCATTGACTGTGAAGGCAGGAAAGCAGTGCCCGGATTTATCGACGTCCATACCCATGGGGCCGCGGGAGTTGACGTTAATGCGGCGACAGCGGAGGGTTATGAGAAGATCAGCCGTTTTTTTGCGACACAGGGGACGACCTCTTTCCTTGTGTCCATACTGACGGATACCCGGGAGCAGACTCTGTGGTGTATTAATGAATATAAAAAATGGAAAAGCCTGGAACATAAAGGCGCAGAGATCGCGGGCATCCATCTGGAGGGACCGTTTCTTTCGTCAGAATATAAAGGAGCAATGCCGGAACATCTGCTGAAAAAAGCGCCGGATATAGAGCTGCTGAGAAAGTATCAGGACGAGGCAGAGGGAGATATCCGTTATATCACAGTATCGCCAGAGCTGGAAGGTATGCCGGAGTTCATACCACAGATAAAGCGGCTTGGAATGCAGGTGGCGATCGGCCATTCCGGCGCAGACTACGAGACGGCGGTGCGGGCGATTGAAAGCGGCGCGCGGGCGGGCACCCATGTCGGGAACGCAATGAAGCTGCTCCATCAGCATTTTCCTGCGATTTTCGGAGCTGTAATGGAATCCGAAAAGGTGTACTGCGAAGTAATCTGTGATGGGAGGCACCTGCATCCGGGGACGGTAAGGTTCATTATAAACGCAAAAGGAACAGACCGTGTCGTCGCTGTTACGGATTCTATCATGGCGGCAGGACTGCCGGACGGAGAATATAAGCTGGGCGTAAATGACGTGGTTGTTGCGGACGGCGATGCCAGGCTTAAAAGTGACGGAACACGGGCAGGGAGTACCCTCACGACGATACAGGCATACAGAAACCTGCTGAAATTCACAGGCAGGGCTGAAGAAGAGATCCTGCCGCTTCTGACAGAGAATCCGGCGGCTCTTACAGGCTTGGACAACGAAACCGGAAATATTGAACAAGGCAAGTCTGCAGATATCCTTCTGCTTGACAAAGAGAATAATATCTGCAGCGTGATCGTCAGAGGAAAGATTATCAGCCTGTAATGGAATCAGAGATAAAATATAAAAAGCGGCAGAATTTGTGTTATTATAATGCGTACTATATGATATAATAAAAAGCATCAAAAACACTCCGGGAGGGAAGAAGATGAAATATATCTCATTTGCGATTCCATGTTACAATTCAGAAGCATATATGGAAAAGGCTGTCAACTCGATACTTGAAGGCGGAGAAGATGTGGAAATCATCATCGTCAATGACGGCTCCAAAGACGGCACACAGGCCATCGCCGAGCGGTATCAGGAAAAATATCCGACTATCGTAAGGGCTGTCAATAAGGAAAACGGCGGCCACGGCGACGCTGTAAACTGGGGGCTTAAATACGCCACCGGAAAATATTTTAAAGTAGTAGACAGCGACGACTGGGTGGACAAGGACTCTCTGCTCAGGATCCTCGAAGCGGTAAAAGGATTCGTAGACGCCGATTCACAGGTGGACATGGTGATCGCCAACTATGTATACGAGAAGGTCGGGATGGAGCACAAGAAAGTGATCCGTTACAACAACGTCCTGCCGGAGAATCAGATCTTCCACTGGGACGATATCGGACGTTTCAGACTGGATCAGTATATCCTCATGCACTCTGTCATCTACCGTACGGAGATGCTCAAGCTCTGCCAGCTCGACCTGCCCAAGCACACGTTCTATGTGGATAACATCTATGTGTATTATCCGCTCCCGCACGTGCGCACACTGTACTATCTGAATGTGGATTTCTACAGATACTTTATCGGACGCGAAGACCAGTCCGTCAACGAGAAAGTCATGATCAGCCGGATCGATCAGCAGCTCTTTGTCACAAAGACGATGATCGCCATGTACGAGCTCCGTACGATCACGAGCAAGAAGCTCAGGAAATACATGATAAACTATCTCGCGATCATGATGACCGTATCTTCCATCCTCTGTATACGGTCCAAAAAGCCGGAAAATCTTGTCAAGAAAAAAGAACTGTGGGATTATCTCAAGCGAAAGGACTACAAGACGTATATAAAGATCCGCTACGGCATCCTCGGTCAGACGATGAATCTGCCCGGCCGTTCGGGCAGGAAAGTCTCCTCCCTCGCTTACAGCGTGGCAAGGCGTCTGATCGGCTTTAATTAAGTTTCAGATATGTATGTATAATTTATCCAGCCATGGCACATACTTCTATATAAAAAAGGAGTGTATACCATGGCTGTTAATTTTTCTGAAAGCATGACAAAAGAAAATCTTATGAGGGCGTTCGCGGGAGAGAGTCAGGCCCGAAACCGCTATACGATCGCTGCGGAGCGGGCCGAAACATCCGGGATGCTTACCATCGCCGGGATCTTCCGATATACCGCAGATCAGGAGCGCGCTCACGCAGAACGCTTCTATGGACTGCTGAAAGATCTGTCCGGCGAGACGATCCATATCGACGGAACTTATCCCGTCGACCAGCAGGACACGCTTCCCGGACTCCTGCGCGCTGCCGAGCACAACGAGCACGAGGAGTATGCAGACGTCTACCAGGCGTTTGGAGACACCGCAAAAGAAGAGGGCTTCTCCGAGGCTGCCTCCGCATTCTACCAGATAGCAGAGATCGAGCATATCCACGAACAGCGTTTCGCGAAACTGGCGGAAATGCTCGAAAATAATACCTATTACGAACCACAGCAGACCTCTAAATGGATGTGTACCAACTGCGGCTACATCCACGAAGGAAAGCAGGCGCCTCCGGTATGCCCGGTATGCCGGCATGAGCAGGGATATTTCATACCATATGAAATGGCATGTTATAAAGTGGACTAAAAGAGAAAGTCTCAAAGCGGGCCGCCCCTTTCCGGTCAGCCCGCTTTGAGACTTCTTTTGAAGTTTAAATACGCTGTATCCGGGCCCCGACATCCCCATGTCTGTCGTGTCCCGCCAGCCCGATCACAGTCTCTCGCTGCTCTCGTTCATGAACTTATACTCGGCCACTGATCTGTCAAACCCTTTGATGTGCCTGTACAGCCATTCGATCACATTTACATTCACCTGCTCTACGAACGCGTCCGACGGCCCCTCTTCTTCTTCGAGCATGTTGTAAAGATCTTTTACTACCTGGCGAAGTTTATCGTGTTCTTTTTTGTGCTCTGCGATCGCCGGATAGCTGATAGACTCCTGGAGTTTCTCTTCCTCGCCGAAATGGAACTCTGTATAATCCGCAAGATAGTCCAGCGTCTTCACCGCCACGACTTTATCCCTGCTCGTTTCACAGCTGTCCAGCAGCTTATTGATCTTATCGATCAGTTCTTTGTGCTGCGTATCGATCATTTCATTGCCTGTGACAAGGCTCTCGTCAAATTCTGCTCTCATTGATATATACCTCCTATGATCCAAAAGATTCAGATATATCTATTATACATTAGACTGGTCCATTTTTAAACCGTAATATCATTTCATTTGTCAGACTCTCTGTGGAAGCGGTCTCCGGGATATCTTTCCGGTCGAACCACTCTGCCAGAGCAAGCTCGTCCCGGTCTAGGGTGATCGCATCCTCCCCGTCCAGATCGCAGTAGAAACCCATCAGAAGCGTATCACTGAACGCCCACGGCTGACTCTTATAATAGCGTATATTTTTTACTTTCAGCCCCACTTCTTCCATGACTTCCCTGGCGACCGTCTGCTCCACAGTCTCCCCGATCTCCGTAAATCCCGCGATCAGCGCATAATTCCTGTTTGCCTTTCCCGCATATTTTGACATAAGGATCCGGTCCTTGTCGGTCACGCCTACAATGACGGCCGGACATATCTTCGGAAACTCCATATTGCGGCACTCTTCGCAGTAAAGCATCCTCTCTTTCGCATCATGCCTCATCATATGGCCGCATCTCCCGCAGTATCTGCGGATCCTGTACCAGTTGTAAAGCTGATATCCCGTGATCCCGGCAAAGGAACGGTACCGCGGCTCTGCACGGCGGAATATCTCAGTGTTTTCCATGCTGAATTCCGACAGAGGTTCGCGGCTGATCTCCTGTACGAGATAATAACGCTCGCCGTCCACGGAAAACAGATATATGTAATCCTGATATAATTCTTCGTTGAGTCGCTCCAGCTCTCTGAATCTGGGAAATTCGATCCCCTCCTCGGTCTTTCGTACAAGCGCCGCATGATCCTCGTAATACAGGGCGTAGCTTTCCGCATCCGGCGGAACCGGCCTGTAATGGTTATCGAGATGATGCGGTCCGATATCCTGGATCATAGTCCGTACCTCCTACAAATTCTTTATCCTGAAATCTCTCTGTGCTTCGCGTTTCTGATCCTTTTTCGCAATATCCGCACGTTTGTCATAGAGTTTCTTACCTTTTGCAAGTCCGATCTCCACTTTTACGAGGCTCCCGCTGAAATACACCTGCAGGGGAACTACTGTTATCCCCTGTTCTTTCATCTTCCCGGATATCCTGAGTATCTCCTTTTTGTGCAGAAGGAGTTTCTTCACTCTCAGAGGATCTTTATTAAAAATATTTCCTTTCTCATAGGGGGAGATGTGCATGCCATAGATGTACATTTCTCCTGACTCGACACGGATAAACGCTTCTTTGACACTGCATTTTCCCATTCGCAGAGATTTCACCTCAGTGCCGTGGAGTACGATCCCCGCCTCATATTTCTCAAGGATGAAATAGTCGTGGTATGCCTTTTTATTATTTGCGATCAGTTTTCTCTCTGTCTTAGCCATATATCTCACTCTCCTTTAGGAGCAGACGCCCGGCGTCCGCTTCGCTGCTCTTTGTTCAGGACAGGATCTCAAAATTTACTGTCTTCTGTAATTTATCTGCATCAGTCACACGGACACTGACAGTCTGTCCCAGCCTGTATCTGTTCCCGGTGTGCGCCCCGATCATCTCATACGTCTGTTCGGAAAACTCGTAGTGATCTTCTCGCATATCCGCAACATGGACGAGCCCCTCGACAGTATTCTGCAGTTCTACATAGACTCCCCATTTTGTAACACCGGAGATCACACCCTCATATTCTTCACCGATGCGGTCTCTCATGTACTCTGCTTTCTTCATCTTTACGACTTCGCGCTCCGCCTCCTCTGCTCTGCGCTCACTCTCGCTGCACTGAGCGGCCACCCCCGGGAGTATATCCGCATAGTGGGCGATGCGGTCTCCGTTTAAGCGCCCCCTTATATTTTCTTTAATGATACGGTGTATCTGCAGATCCGGGTAACGCCTGATCGGAGATGTAAAATGAGTGTAATACCTAGCCGCAAGACCGAAATGTCCTGTGTTCTCTGTCGTATATCTTGCCCGTTTCATCGAGCGCAGCGCAAGCCTGCTGATCATCGCCTCGTAAGGAGTCCCCTCTATCCTCTCAAGGAGCTTCTGTATCTCTTTCGGACGCACTTCATTCCTGACGTGGATGTGATATCCGAAATTATTAATAAAAGTCGAGAGATGGCGTATCTTCTCCTCATCAGGGACTTCATGTGTGCGGTAGAGGAACGGTACTTCCATCCAGCAATATTCTTCCGCCACAGTCTCGTTTGCGATCAGCATAAAATCCTCTATGATCTTTGTCGCATCGTTGCGGTCATAGGGCCTTACATCGACCGGCTTTCCCGTCCCGTCCAGCAGAACTTTTGTCTCGGGCATATCAAAATCTATAGATCCTCTTCTTCCCCTGCGTTTTCTTAAGATTCCCGACAGTTCCCGCATCAGGAGCAGCAGAGGCGTATATTCCGCGTAATCCGCATATTCGGAGCCAACTGTATCCGGGCTTTCTGTCCGCCTTTCATTCTCCATCTGCCCTGTATTCTCTGTCTTCTCTTCATTCTCAGTGCGGCCGGTATCATTTGCAGAAAGGACTTCCGCCACACCGCTATAACTCATCCGCTTATTCACTCTGATCACTGTCTCCGCGATCTCATGATCTGTTATCTCTCCATCGGGAGAAATCGTCATGATGCAGGAGAGGGCCAGCCTGTCCTCACCCACATTCAGAGAGCAGATGCCATTAGACAGCTTATGTGGGAGCATCGGTATGACGCGGTCTGCAAGATATACGCTTGTCCCACGCTTAAGCGCCTCTCTGTCGAGGGCGCTCTTCTCCTGCACATAATTGCTGACGTCGGCAATATGCACGCCCAGACGATAACTGCCGTTTTCTTTGGTAAGAGAGACTGCATCATCCAGGTCCTTTGCGTCTTCTCCGTCTATCGTCACCATCACCCAGTCGCGCAGATCTTTCCGTCCTGCACAGTCGGCTTCGCTGACCGGCTTACCCACCCGCTCTGCCTGATTTATGACCTTCTCAGGGAATTCTGTCGGGATCCCTGCGTCCATCACGATCGAGAGGATATCTGTACCGGGATCATTGATATGACCGATGATCTGAACGATTTCCCCCTCCGGCTTCATATGAGCCTCTCCGTACGACGTCAGCTCTGCCACGACTTTGTGCCCCGTCATGGCCCCGTGTTCCTTTCCTGCCGGGATATAGATATCTTTCAGATATCTCTGATCATCGGGGCGGACGAAGCCAAAGCTCTTACTCTTTTCATATATGCCTACAATGCGCACGACGTTATGGGCAAGTATGCGGACGATCTTTCCCTCTCTGCGCCTGCCCGCCGGAGCCGAAGTGATGATGAACTCCACTTCATCCCCATGGAAAGCGCCGGAGATATTTTCCTCCGGGATAAAAACGTCTGCATCCCCGTTCTCTGACGTTACAAATCCGAACCCTCTCGCATTGGACTGGAAGATCCCTTTCTGATGGACGGCATGTCCCCTTGTATATTTTCCTCTTTTGGACAGCGAGATCTTTCCCTCCTCTACCAGAGCGTCGAGAACTTCCCGCAGTTCTCCCCGCTGTTCTCCCGGTATCTGAAGCACGGCCGCTATCTCCTTTATCTTCATCGGCACATAGAGATCATCGCCGATAAAATCATATATTACTTTCTTCCTCTTCTCAAATGTCTGATCCATATCTCTTCTCCTATCCGATCTGCGCTTATCGTACAGCCCACGCCGTTCGCTGTACCGCTCAGCTCAGGACTACGTCCCCCGCTGACCGTTGTCCGCCGGATGTCCGCATGTCTGTTCAGCAGGTCTGTCCATCCATGCGGCCGCCCTCCGGGCGTATCGCACAAAAACATAAGCACTCTATGTCCGTATAGAGTGCTTACATGGTTATTATCTTCTGATATAGAACATTTGATACTAATTCAGGACTCCGAGATTAAGTACCATGGCCAATACGATAAAGAGCACCGCCAGAACGCGGGTCACTTTTACAAGCGCCCCTTCCATCGAACGCCCTTTGTTGTGTCCCCAATAAGTGTCTGCCGCTCCGCTGATCGTGCCGAATCCCGCCGACTTTCCCTCCTGTAAGAGAATGATCGCAGCCAGCCCAATACAGTCTATAACAAAGATGATCGTTATCACAATCTTCAAAATATCCATTATCTACACCTCCTGCGGATGAACCACGATTATTCTATCACAGTTGTCTGGTCTTTGCAAGCACTAAAACCGTTCCCCGGCAGCTGGAGTAACAGTTACGCTAAAAGATGCCGAATATTTTTTCGCGGAACGCTGCATACAGAGAGTCGTAATCCGTATACTGGATATTGCTGTCCCTGAACCGACGGCCCCACTCATCCCGCAGATGATCGGCAATCAGTCTCGCATCCTCATGTTCAGTCCTGAGGATTGCAGGGAAGATATAGTAGATCATGAAGAAGTTCAGATCAAGCTGTACAACTGACTCGATTTTCCCTTTTTGGGGTGAGATATATGCTTTCTCTACTTTTTCTGCGAATGTACGCGCGATCTCGTCGGCGGCAGCGGCCTTGTCCTCTGCACTTCCGACATGCTCTGTCATCTCATTGAAGTAATGGCCATACTTTGCAAGGAATTCCTCCATGTTTGATTTATAGTTTTTTTTCTTGAGCTTCTTCATCATCGGTTTCATATTTTCAAAAACTATTTCTATGTGATCCAGCATATCTTTTCCTCCGTCTCTGACCTCCCCTGTGATACTGCTCTGTCCTTTGCGATCAGTCGGTGACTACTCCTTTCTGCAGCATGATATTCGCATAGAGAGCAGACTCTCCCGTTGCGATAATGGCATAGACTTTTTTTGCCTCTTCATAGAATGTAAATCTCTCAATATTTCCCACTGCCGCATCGCCTCTGTCATCATATTTACGGATGATCTCCTTATATGTGTCCCAGATCGGCGTCTCCACATCATCTCCAGGCATCACTTCCATAAGATTGACCGGATGCTCCACATATGTGTCCAGCGGAAATACCTGCAGGATGGCATCGAGCAGCTCCGGCACTCCGTGTCCGTCACAGCGGATCACAACAGCGTCTTTCCCCATAGATTCTGCCGGGAAGTTGCCGTCAGAGATGACAAGTCTGTCGCTGTGCCCCATCTCAGCCAGCACTTTCAGAAGTTCAGGTGATAATATCTTCGGGATTCCTTTTAACATCTTACGTCCTCCTATCCGTTCATTCTTTGTCAGTTACTATTTCATATTATAATATTTTTTCTTTTAAAAAGGAACCGGGAATTTCCCGATTCCTTTTATGTCCAGGCCGCCCTCCGCACCGGTCAGCATCGCACCGGTACTGTCTCGGCCTGTATGCACGTTTTGATCAAAATTATGATTGGACTGCTTTAGTTGTCTGCTGCAAATCAGTCATACAGGTTAGGAGCAATGTCTGCCTCTTCCATGTTCTCTGCGTCATACCAGTAGCTGTCTGTTGCGATATCTTCTACAGTCTCGCCTTCGCAGTAGTCATACAGAGCGTGGATAGCAAGATTACCCTGATCAACAGGAGCCTGCGTAACTGCACCGATGAGTGTTCCGTCAGCAATAGCAGCTTTCAGAGTAGCGCCTGCATCGAATCCCACACCAACGATACCCTCGTCAGGAGTAGACGCGAGTACGCTCAGGTTCTGGTTAGCTGTGAGGACGCCCTCTGCCGTAACCTGGTTGGATCCGAAGATCGCGATCGTATCTTCTTTGTTCATGATGTTAGAAGCCTCTGTAGCGGACAGCTCAACTGTTGTCTGAGCCGGTACTGCTACTTCGATGATAACATCTGCCGAACCCTCATCGCCGTTGTTCTCTACCTGATCTACATAGAACTGGTTGCCGATAACTGCAACTGTCTTTCCATCAGCCTCTAAGAGTTCTTTCATCTTGTTGATGAATCCCATACCACGGCCGGAGATGTTAGCTGATGTAGCATCCTGGTTTACTTCACCGATCCTTACCGGCTCTGTTGCGTTAGCAATGTAGTCTTTGATTACTTCATACATGTTCTCTGCTGCAACAGCGCCTGCAGACTCGTTGTCCGTAGCGATCGTAGCGATGACCGATCCTTCAGGAGCATCCGGCACGCCTGTATCGAAGCATACTACCGGGATCTCAGCGTCAAGTGCATCCTGGAGAGAATCAAGAACTGCGCTCTGGTCATTCGCTGCAAGAGCGATTCCGTCAGGACTCTGGCTGATCGCATTGTTCAGCATGTTGACCTGATCCGCGATATCAGACTCTGCATTCGGTCCCGTTGTGTTTACAGTAACTCCCAGCTCCTCAACTGCCGCGTCGATTCCCTGGATAGCTGCCTGCCAGTATGTGGACTGGAAGCTCTTTACCACAACTTCAAAATGATAGCTTCCGCCGCCTGAGGAGCTGTCATCCGATGAAGAACCGCCGTCGCCTGATGATGAGTTGCTTCCTCCTCCGCTGCCGCATCCTGCCACAAGGCCGGCTACCATACATCCGCCGAGTAATACTGCTAAAACTTTCTTTTTCATATTTCATATCCTCCTGAAATAATTTTTCCGGCCATTTTGAAATCCCTGCTTCCCGCGGCAAACATTCCTGCCATATGGATACCGTGCATATATATCCATAAGCATTCTCAGTCGTGCATTGGTACGCTGGTCTTTCCGGCATGGCCTGCCATTGCATGGTTTCTATAGTAACAGCCGGCAGTCAGTTATTTCTGCTTATACAGCTCCCGGCTGTTATCTATCAAAGTTTAACGGCGATCACTTTCCTGACTCTCTCTTCCGCTTCACGATATCGATCATCACGGCTACGATCAGTACAAGACCTGTGATGATCTGCTGCCAGTTCGCCGTCAGTCCGATAAACGGAAGTCCTGTCTTAAGAAGACAGATAACGAAAACTCCGATCAGTGTGCCTGTGACGCTTCCGACACCGCCTGTCATGGACACACCGCCTACGATCGCGCCGCCGATGGCATCCATCTCAAATCCGGCGCCGCTTCCCGGCTGTACAGTAGCGAAGATCGCCGAGTACGCGATTGCCGCAAGTCCTGCGAAGAATCCGCAGATCACATATGCCATTACGTGATAGAACTTTACGTTGACTCCGGAGAGCCTTGTAGCTTCCTTATTGCTTCCGATCGCCAGTGTGTAGCGCCCCATCTTCGTGTGGTTCAATACAAAGCTCATGATGATCACAAGCAGGATGATCCAAAGGAATCCGACGGGGATATTCTGACCATTCACCTGGATCTTAAAAATGCTTCTGAACCATCCGCCCGGCGCCGTAGCTGTCGGCCATGGAATACCATATCCGCCGACCACGAACGCCCCGAATCCCCGGGTGATCATACAGGTACACAAGGTTGCCAGGAATGCCGGCAGATCCATAAGCGCCACCAGACATCCGTTGATCACTCCGAAGATAACACCCATCAGAACCGTTACGAGCATGCCCGCCGCTACCGGCCAGTCCTGATGTACGACCAGATATCCTCCGATCAGCGAGTAGCAGATCAGTCCTGTGCCGATGGAAAGGTCAACGCCTGCTGTCAGCAGCGGGAATGTGACTCCGATCGCCATCAGAGCGATGTAATAGGAATAATCCAGGATACTTACTATTGTTGTATATTTTCTAAATCCCGGGCTCATAGCACTGAAGAAGATAAACATTGCAATGACGATGATCAGAACGATAAACTTCTGTCCGCCCATCCTGTCAATGAATGACCTGTTCGTGCCGGCCGTCTTACTTACCGATTTATTTGCCATCACGCTTTCCTCCCTAATCTATCTCTCTTGTAGCCATATTCATGATATTTTCCTGTGTAGCTTCGGAAATATCCAGCTCACCGGTCTTCTTACCCTCGCACATAACGACGATCCTGTCGCTCATACGTAAGATCTCGGTCATTTCAGAGGAAACCATTATAATGGCTTTGCCTTCGGCCGCAAGCTGGTTCATCAGCTTATAGATCTCGTTTTTGGCTCCGACGTCGATACCTCTTGTCGGCTCATCAAAGATCAGGATATCAGAGTTTCTTGTCAGCCACTTCGCGATAACGACTTTCTGCTGATTACCACCCGACAGGTTCACGACAAGCTGATCTACGCCCGGAGTTTTTGTATCAAGAGACTTCACAAACTTCTCGGCAACGTCATGTTCTTTCCTTTTATTGATAAACGGTCCGTTGGAGTAATCGTCGAGATCTGCCATTGTCGTATTCTCAGCAACCGTCTTCTGAACGACGATACCATATCGCTTTCTGTCCTCCGACAAGTAGCCGATACCATGTCTGACAGCATCCTGCGGGCTTCTGATAATAACTTTCTTCCCGTTGATATAGATGTCTCCGCTGTCGATCGGATCTGCTCCAAACAGCGCCCGCATCGTTTCGGTACGTCCCGCGCCCATCAGCCCTGAAAAACCGAGTATCTCGCCTTTGTGGAGTTCAAAACTCACATCCCGTACCATCTTGCCGGCATTGAGATGATCTACTTTAAGTACAACCGGAGAGCCTTTCGGAGTCATATTCTGCGTCTTCGGATCTTCATAGATCACACGTCCGACCATCATGTTGATGATGTCGTCTTTCGTGGAGTCTTTCGTAATAAGCGTTCCTACATATGTACCGTCCCTCATGACCGTAACGCGGTCTGTGATGACCTTGATCTCATCCATACGGTGTGATATATATACGATGCCAAGTCCCTGCTTTCTCAGATCGCGGATAATCTTGAAGAGTTCTTCGATCTCGTTCTCTGTCAGCGCTGCGGACGGCTCGTCAAAGATAATGACTTTTGCGTCATGTGAGATCGCTTTTGCAATCTCGCACATCTGCTGCTTGCCGACTGTCAGCCTGCTCATCGTCTCTGTAGGATCGATATCGATATGCATCCTGTCGAAGAGTTTTCTCGCTTCTTCGTTCATCTTCTTGTCATCAATGCGGATGCCTTTTTTAAACTCTCTTCCGATGAACACGTTCTGTGCGACTGTCAGGTCGCCCAGCATGTTCAGCTCCTGATGCACGATAACGATACCTGCATCCTGCGCTTCTCTTGTATTATGGAATTCTACTTCTTTTCCTTCATATGTAATCGTTCCGGAATCTTTCTTATAGATGCCTGTCAGCACTTTCATCAGCGTTGACTTTCCGGCGCCGTTCTCTCCCATGAGTGCGTGTACTTCACCTTTTCTGACTTCCAGATCTACATGGTCCAGTGCATGAACACCCGGGAAAGATTTGTCGATCCCTTTCATTGTTAATATAACTTCGCCCATATCCTTTACCCTTGCCTTTCTTGATCACACTTTCTGATTTCCATGTATCGTCATCAATTCTTCCTGCGTCTTGCGACAACGTCGGCAAATACCGCAACGATAACGATGACGCCTGTGATGATAAGCTGCAGGTTTTTATCCAGACTGAGAGCCATGATCCCCTCCTGAAGAAGAGAGATGATCAATACGCCTATGATCGTACCGCTGATCGAAGCAAGACCGCCTGCCATTGACGTACCGCCCATAACACAGCCCGCGATCGCCTCGTTGTTATATTGGTCGCCGTAACCGGGCTGTACTGTTGTATAAGCTCCTACAAAGAAGATCGCCGCGATCCCGACCAGGAGACCGCAAAGAATATATGCGGACATTTCCCATTTTTTAACATTGACGCCGGAGAGTCTCACTGCTTCTTTGTTGCTGCCAAGAGAGAGGATATAGCGTCCCATCTTCGTCTTATTCAGGATCACCGCACAGATAACGGCTATCACAAGAAGAATGACAAGTCCGACGGGAATGCCGTTCATAGTTACCAGATTTCTGAACCAGCCTCCGTCGCCGTCCAACTGCGGCCAGCTTACGGACTGTGTCTGCGTAAATACGGAAGCAAGTCCTTTCGCGATGTTCATACTTGCCATGGATGTTATAAATGACGGCACATCCCAGTACGCTACAAGATACCCGTTAAAGATACCGAACGCGAGCCCTACCACCAGGCTGATCACCAGAGCGGCTCCCATCGGAACTCCGTGTATGTTGAAACTGAAGCCTGCCATCAGTGCACAGCAGAACATGACCGGACCGATGGAGAAATCGATCCCTCCCGTCGCAATCACGAACGTAACTGCCAGTGACAGGAATCCCAGGAAATATGCGTAGTTCAGAGCGCTCAGGATACGCCTTGTTCCCAGGAACGATCCTCCTGTCAGTACACAGAACAGAGCGTACAGCAGGAGCAGCACGATGCACAGCACGATCCTGTTAAACCCTACCTTTTTGACCAAAGGATTTTGTTTGATACTTTCCACTTTTCTTCCTCCCATCTTATGCTTAGATGATTTGTTATGATTCATGGCGCCTCACTGATCCAATGATTCCCCCATTCCTCATTTTTCGCGTAACGGTTCGCTTTTTCCCTATACAGTTTTAATTTACTTTTTCGGGCATTTTTTACATTTATTTTAAATGAAAATCCCCTGTATAGTCAAATTATACAACTGTACCCGCCTTTTGTCAATAAAACCGTACTTATTTGTGAGCGAACCGGTTCGCTTTCGTTGTTTTTACTAATTTACCAGTCCACATTTCGCGTTTCCGGCTCTTTTTTATGTGCACATCGTCCAATTTTTCAAAGATCTCTGATCGACTCTCCCTCTCTCATCCCGGCGCTGAAACTCAGCCTTAGAGGGCTTCCGTTTTCCTCGTGCGAGATACGTTTCAGAAGCAGTTCAACCGCCTTTTTTGACATCTCTTCCATGGGCTGTGCGATGATCCAGAGCTTTGGCCGTATTACTTTTGACATGAGCAGATCATCAAATCCGATGATGGAGATATCCCCCGGACAGGTGAAGCGCGACTCATTCACCGCCATGATGCCGCCCAGCGTAGTGTCATAGTTGCTGAGGATGACGGCAGTAGGCGGTTCGGGAAGTTTCAGAAGCTCTCTCATGCCCTGATAGCCAAGCTCAAACGAATGTTTCCCATATACCCGGTAACTGTCGGGGATCGTGATGCCAGCATCAGTCAGCGCGTCGTCAAATCCTTTCATACGCTCCATGCCTGTATACTCGATATCCGATGCGATGATCCCTACCCTGCGGTGCCCCCGCCCGATCAGCCTGCTGGCGGCCCGGTGCATCGCCGTCCTGTTGTCGATCTCGATGCAGTCGAACTCTTCATTCCGAAATGCCCTGTCGATAAGCACTACCGGTACTTCCGCCTTCTTCGCGGCCTCCAGAAATCTCCCGTCGAGACTGACGGCGAACACAAGGATGCCGTCCACTTTCCTGCTCAGCAGGAACTGGAGGTTCTTCGACTCGATTTCTGCGTCATTGCAGGAATCACAGATGAGCATCCCGTATCTGTTCTCATGGAGGGCCTGCCCCAGATAATGAAGCATATTCCCCACAAAGATACACTGGATATCGTAGACGAGGACTCCGATCGTCTTCGTCCGGTTCGTGACCAGACCTCTTGCCAGTTCATTTACTTCGTAGTCAAGTTCATCAATCGCTTCTTCGATCAGTTCCCGGTTTCTTGGGAGGACATTCCCTCCGTTTAAGTATTTTGAGATCGTCGCCAGGGACAGACCGGTCCTGTCCCTGATATCGCGGATCGTTGCAGCCATTTTTACTCCTTTCAGGGAGCTGGCAAACCGTTTTTATGCATTCTGTCCAATGCATATGCTATTTTAATTAAAACACACAGCACTTTGACAGTCAAGTCTATACGAGAATCTTTTTAAACCTCTCATAGGCCTCGTCCCAGGCTGCCGTGTCCTGAGGCTCATAAGTTCTGATGTCCTGAGAGCGCTTTATGATCTCTCTGGCCTCGCCCAGAGACTTGATATCGCCCGACGCCATGAGCTGAAGCGCGACATTACCAAGCACGGTGGCCTCGACCGGTCCCGCGCTCACACGGCATCCGCAGGCGTTTGCCGTAAACTGACAGAGAAGAGCGCTCTGCGTGCCGCCGCCGACCATGTATACAGTCTGGTAATCTTTGCCTGTGCAATCCCTGATCTCTTCCATTGCGTGACGGTATTTCATTGCAAGGCTCTCGTTGATGCAGCGCACCACTTCGCCGATGCTCTCTGGTACGGGCTGGCCGGTCCGTTTACAGAATTCACGGATACGGCCCGGCACATTGCCTGCCGGCGTAAACTCCGGAGCGTCCGGATCGATAAAGCAGCGAAGCGGCGGAGCTTCTTTTGCCATGATCTCCAGATCTCCGAATCCGTACTCCTGCCCCTCGCGGATCCACTGGCGGCGGCTCTCCTGGATACACCACAGACCGATAATATTTTTGAGGAAAGAAATCTTTCTCCCATATCCGCCCTCATTTGTGATGTTGTAGTATTCCGACTTATCATTGATGATCGGTTCGGCGAGCTCGGTTCCGAGCAGCGACCATGTACCGCAGCTCAGGAAGATAAAGTCTTCTTCAGACGCCGGCACAGCCACGAGCGCGCACTGTGTATCATGTCCGGCAACAGCCATGACGTCGATCTTGTCGAGCCCCAGTTCCGTACAGATCTCATCCGTCAGTTCTCCGACTTTAGTACCCGTCGGAACGATTTCCGGGAAGATATGTTTCGGAAGCTTCAGCGCGTCGATCACTTCATCCGACCACTGGCCTTTTCTCGCGTCAAGGAGCTGCGTTGTGGACGCGATCGAATATTCTGCTTTCTTCGCCCCTGTCAGGAAATAATTGAACAGGTCGGGCGTCAGGAGCATCTTGTCCGCACGGTCGAGCAGTTCTTTTCTGTTTTTAAGCAGATACAGAAGCTGGAATGCGGTATTGATCTCCATGAACTGATTGCCTGTGATCTCGTAGAATTTCTGTTTGTCTATGAGTTGAAAGCTCTCTGCGAGCATCCCCTCCGTACGGCTGTCGCGATAGTGGACAGGATTCTCCAGAAGTCGGCCGGACCCGTCGATCAGGCCGAAGTCCACGCCCCATGTGTCGATACCGATACTCTCGATCTTCCCGCATTTTTTTGCTTTGATAAGTCCCTGCTTGATCTCAAAGAACAGACGGAGCACGTCCCAGTACATCGTACCGTTTAAGATAACCGGATCATTGGAAAACCGGTGCAGTTCTTCGATCGTGATCTTATCGCCGTCGAAAGTCCCGCACATCGCCCTGCCGCCGGAAGCGCCAAAGTCAAAAGCCAGTACTTTTTTCTCCATATTGCCCTCCTTAGACAAAAGGGTTGAAAGATCTGCTTTCAACCCTCTCCTTTCTTTTCATACCTCTATACTCTATATCTGTTGTCGGTCGACTTATTTATATGGTTTGTAAAGAGCGCCGTAGTTTGCGCATGCTCTGTAGTCAGCGCCTTCTTTGTCCATGCCGAATGCATTCCATGCTGCCGGACGGAAGATCTTGTCTTCCGGTACATTATGCATGGCGACCGGAATACGGAGCATGGATGCAAATGTGATCAGATCTGCTCCGATGTGACCGTAGGAGATCGCGCCGTGGTTAGCGCCCCAGTTGTTCATCACATCATAAGCCGACTTGAACGCGCCCTCTTTGCCGTCGCATCTCGGAGCGAACCATGTACACGGCCATGTATAGTCTGTACGTTTCCAGAGTGCGTCGGATACGTCTTCCGGAAGTCCTACTGTCCAGCCCTCTGCGATCTGGAGCATCGGTCCAAGACCTTTTACAAGGTTGAGACGGATCATTGTAGCCGGCATCTGCACTTTTGTCTCGAAGCGGCTTGAGTATCCGCCGCCGCGGAAATAACCGAGGTCTGCCATGTTCCATGTGGTAGCGTCCATGATCGCCTGCTGGTCTTCCTCTGTCACATCCCACCATTGTTTCATAACGCCGTTGCCGTTCTCGTCTTTTGCAGCGCCGCTCGCATCCAGGCAGCATGCGCCTGAGTTGATCAGGTGGATGATACCGTTATTCTCTTTTGCAACGCCCTCAAGGTCATATCCTGTCACTCTCTTGACAGCCTCCGGGCTCCAGTATGTACGGACGTCTGCAAACATCTGCGCACGGTTTGTGAGCAGCTTCATAAACAGCATGCCAAGTCCGTTGAGAACGTCATTCTCTGTAGCGAGGATGTACGGCTCGCGTGCTCCGTTCCAGTCAAAAGATGTATTGAGCACAGCCTCTGCAAAGTCTCCGTTCGGATAGAAGTCTGTCCACTGCCTCTGTCCCTGGAAGCCCGCTGCGATCGCGTTGTGTCCGATCGCTTCTTCGGAGAACTTCTCATCCAGATTTTTATTTCCGTTCATCAGGTCTTTGATGATAACTGCCATCTTAACGACAAACTCGAACTGTTTCTCTTTTTCCTCAGCAGATCTCTGCATATCCTCCGGGTTCTTGTCGAATCCGATGTGGCATTTCTCTTTTGCCCATGCAAGAGCTTTCTGATACTCAGCCTCATCATAGATGCCTTCTGTCATGCGGCGGATGATCTCAACCTCGTCGACAGACTCGACACGCATGCCAAGATAGGACTCGATGAAGTCGGAATCAATGATAGATCCTCCGATACCCATGCAGATGGATCCGATCTGAAGGTAGGACTTTCCTCTCATCGTAGCTGCCGCAATTGCAGCGCGTCCGAATCTTAACAGTTTTTCTTTCACGTCTTCAGGGATCGTCATATCGTCAGCTTCCTGGACGTCATGCCCGTAGATGCCAAATGCCGGAAGTCCTTTCTGCGCGTGTGTGGCAAGAACCGATGCAAGGTAAACAGCGCCTGGTCTTTCTGTAGCGTTCAGTCCCCACACGCCTTTGATCGTCATCGGATCTGTGTCCATTGTCTCTGATCCGTAGCACCAGCACGGTGTAACTGTCAGTGTGATGTCAACGCCTGCTTTTTTGAATTTGTCAGCGCAGGCAGCGCTCTCGCCCACACGTCCGATCGTAGAATCTGCGATAACAACTTTAACCGGTTCGCCGTTTGAATATCTTAAGTTTTCTTCAAACAGCTTCGCGGCGTTCTTAGCCATATTCATCGTCTGCTCTTCAAGAGATCCCCTCACATCGAGAGGGCCTTTTCTGCCATCAATGGTAGGTCTGATGCCGATCACCGGATATGAACCTACTAATCTGCTTTCTGCCATAGTAACATTCCTCCTCTTCTTTGGCTTTCTAGCTCGCTTACTGTCTATTATTATAATACTGTTTTTTTCTTTTGTCTCGTGCTATAATAGAATAAAAATGTAAAGATATTCACTTTTTGTACAAAATCAGCACATGCTCGGATATTAGCGGGCGATGCCGCTCAGACTTGCCTGTCAGCGTTGTAAAGTACAAAAGAATGTTGGCACGAAGTATAACCGGCTAATCAAGAGTGATATAGAGGAGAACACGCTGTGAAATATATTAAGTACAGGGAAACAAAGGAACACGGGACTTTTGATTTTCCGATGGAATTTTATCATGTAGGGCCGACACATCCGCGTTACGAGATGTCTTACCACTGGCATATTGAGTATGAAGTCATAAGAATATTAAAAGGAGAACTGCTGATGACGATAGACGAAGATGAATTCACGGCCAGGAGCGGGGATATCATCTTTATCAAGGGAGGGCTGCTCCACGGAGGGCGACCGAAAAACTGCCTGTACGAATGCATCGTATACAATCTGGATTCGCTGATGATCTCCAGCCCGGCCGGGGAGCGTCTGCTTAAAAAAATCAGCAGCAACTCTATCGAGATCTCCAGCCATATCTCCCCTGCGGACAAGGAACTTACCCGCATTACAGACCGGATGTTCGGACATATGAAGACACACGCCGAGGGACACGAGCTGACTGTGATCGGAGCATTTTATGAATTCTTCGGATATATCCTGGAACATGGCTGGTATCGGGAGGCGCGCAGCATATCTGCAAAAGACGGACGCAGGATCGAACATTTGAAACAGGTGATATCCACGATCGAGAATCATTATGACGAATGCATCACACTGGACGATCTTGCCCGGGCGGCGGGAATGAACTCAAAATATTTCTGCCGCTATTTCAAAGAGATGACGCACCGTACCCCGATCGACTATCTGAATTATTACCGCATCGAGCAGGCGTGCTTCAAACTTGCCACGTCCAACGATTCCATCGCCGAGATAGGATTGAGCTGCGGATTTAATGATGAAAGCTATTTTATCAAGACATTTAAAAAGTACAAAGGAGTGACGCCTAAGAAATACTTAAGCGCCCCCCTTATAAACTGATGCTTTATTTTCCCGTGATCTCTTTTACATATTTTTTGTTGAGCTTCCGGTTGCGGAAGAAACCGGAGATCGTATGCCCCAGTCCGCGGAACAGATGCCCGTTGACCATAGTCACGATGCCCTCGACCATCTCCATGCTCACCATGCCTCCTGTCATCTTGGCTATGGCGCGGAAAGGCATATTATATATGAAAAGTATGTTCAGATCCGGTTTTCCCGCATCCTCGCTCTTCTTTTTCATCTTTGCCAGCCTTTTGTACGCAAACCGCGCGGCGGCGCTCTTCGCGTAGTACATCTGGCAGATCGCGTCATTGGCTGTCAGATCTCCTGTCCATTTACCGGAGGGGATGGGCGTCCCGAGCAGTTCCTCAAACTCTTTGTCGTCAACCTGTTGGATCAGACCGGAATAGTAGGACGGCATACGGTTTGTATAGTACGGGAACTCTTCTGTCGTGCCCGCAGCATCCGCTTCCGTTTCAAGGCGAATGTCCGCGCAGCTTGCGCCGACCATGATACGGTAAGCGCCGCTTTCCACTTCCCATGCGTTTGTGCGCACATTCCAGTAACGGAACGTCTTATCGTCAAAGCCGATCCGTACCTCCCTGCTCTCCCCGGCTTTCAGGAACACTTTGGCAAAGCCTTTCAACTCTTTCTCCGGGCGGTATACTTTCGCATCTTTCATCCCCACATAGAGCTGTGCTACTTCCGCGCCGTCCGCCTTTCCGGTATTTGTCACAGTAAAGGTCACGCCCGTCCCGTCAACTTTAAGACCACTGTACTCAAACGTAGTGTATGACAGGCCGAAGCCGAACGGATACATCACGCGCGCTTTGCTCGTGTCATAGTAACGATAACCCACATAGAGTCCCTCACGGTATTCCGAATTGCGTTCCCCGCTCGGGAAATAGCGGAATGTCGGCGTATCCTCATAGCGAATGGGATATGTCTCGCTGAGTCTTCCCGACGGATTGATCTTCCCTGCCAGGATATCGAGCATCGCTCCCGCTCCCGCCTGTCCGTACAGATAGCCGTGAAGAATACCTTGCAGGCAGTAGTGCCACGGCATCTCAACAGCCGCTCCGGCGCTTAATACTCCGACGATGTTCCTGTTCACTTTTGCCATTGCTTCCAAAAGGGATATCTGGTTCTGCGGGATGCGCATATGCGTCCGGTCAATACCCTCGGACTCGCTCAGCTCGTCCAGTCCGAAACAATACAGCACCACGTCCGCCGACTGTGCGAGATCAACTGCCTCTTTTGCCAGTACAGTATCTTCTTCTCCTGTCCTGATATATCCTTTTGAACTTCCTGCCAGCACGAGGTCGTACTCCCCGATCAGCTCCGCCATCTTGTCCAGTGCAGTCGCATTTACCATAGAAGAGCCTGCGCCCTGGTATCTCGGTTCAAATGCAAAATCACCGATCAAAGCCACTCTTGTCCCTGGCTTCAAAGGAAGGATACTCTCTTCATTCTTTAAGAGCACCGCACTTTCCGACGCTGCTTTTCTCGCCAGCGCATGGTGGGCTTTCTTGTCGAACTCCTGCGGTATCTCTCTTTCTTTTGTCAGCGTGAGGACTGCCTCCAGGAGACGGTCAACACACTCATCAACTGCAGATTCCGCCAGTTTTCCGTCTTTTACAGCCGCTACGATCTGGCGCGCTGAATCCAGTCCCGGAGTCGGCATCTCCAGATCTGATCCGGCCTCAACGCCTTTGATATGATCGTTGGATCCGCCCCAGTCCGTAATGACGATCCCGTCATATCCCCAGTCATCTCTCAGGATATCTCTGAGAAGATGCGTATTCTCATTGGCATATGTTCCGTTGACCTGGTTGTAGCTGGTCATGATCGCTTTTGCTCCGCCTTCTTTTACAGCGATCTCAAAACCGGTCAGATAGATCTCTCTCAGCGTCCGTTCATCCACTACTGTGTTCATCGCCATCCTGCGCAGTTCCTGGCTGTTCACAGCAAAATGCTTCGGGCAGGCGTAGACGCCCCGGCTCTGGATCCCCCGGACATAACCCGCCGCCATCTTTCCCGCAAGATAGGGATCTTCAGAAAAATATTCAAAATTTCTCCCGCAGAGCGGGCTCCTCTTAATGTTCAGTCCCGGTCCGAGCACCACATGGACGCCCTGCACGCTCGCCTCTTCGCCGAGCGCCTTTCCAATCTCCTCGCCCAGTTCGGGATCCCAGCTATTGGCCACTGTAGCCGCTGTCGGAAAGCAGGTCGCCGGGAGAGACGGATTCAGTCCCAGATGGTCGCCGGCCCCCGCCTGTCTGCGGATGCCGTGAGGCCCGTCGGAACAGTACATGGACGGGATCCCCAGACGCTCAAAGTCCCACGTCTGCCACTCGCCCTTGCCGCTTAAGAGCGCCGCCTTTTCTTCCAGTTTCATCTTATCGATAATCTCTTTATGTTTCACAGCTATCCTCCTACTCTTTCTTCTCCGGCTCGCCCTCCGGGAAGATAATCTTAAATACAAAGAAGAAGATGATCATGGACACACCGCCTGTGATGAATGTAACGAGCAGATTATAGATGGCCGGAGCCACATACTGCTGCGCGATCGGCATCCACAGATTATTGAATCCGTTGCAGATCAGGGAGATGACTACCCATGCGATAAAATACCACATCGCCTGATAAACAGGGTTGCCTTTGCTCTTGAATGTGATATTGCGCTGAAGCGGGAAGTTGATGCACTGAGCCAGGAAAGATCCCACTTCATAGCTGATAAAGTATCCGAGGCCGCCTCCGATCAGTACTTCTCCGGTCGTCTTATCCCTCAGCACTTCATACCCGAGAAGACTCCAGTCGAAGTCTACCCCGAAAAGGTTCATATGCACCTGCGGCCACATGAATTCCGTGCCTGCAAGCCCTTTTCCGAGGATATGGGGCATGAGAGTGAACACAAGGTACTGGAATATCGTAACACCCATACTGAACACAAAGAAATAAAATATCTGATATACCCATTTTGCCAGTTTCGGATGGCCGTTTTCAAAAGAGCCCCACTTGTCCATCCACCAGCTTTTCAAATTACTCATACACTGCCTCCGTTCCTGTTGTTAAGCAAAAGCGCCCGGGCTTATCCAGGCCGGGCGCCCTCACGGATCATTTCTTATTTTGAGATTTCCATGTCCTCTGTCCCCCATTTTCTCCTGAGAAATCTGTTGATCGCTAATATTTCAAGTACGAGGATGATAACTGCACATACAACGTCGATCACGATCGCCGCGATCTGCCATCCCATAAGACCTGTCTCAAGATTGGCCGGATCATACGCACGGCTGTTTACTACTGTGTAGAGAATGTTCTTGCAAGCCTGGCGCATTGCCTGAACGCCTGTCGCACTCTCCTGATCCTCCACATGGTTGGTCTCCGTATCATATGCCACCAGCATACAGTCTGTACCATTGCGGATACCCTGATCGGCGTTCATATATCCGTATACGCCGAAGTAGTCGGTAAGTACAAATCCCTGGAATCCCCACTCGTCGCGGAGTACTGTGTTGCAAAGCGGCGCATATCCGCCCGCCCACTCTGTTCCGATGTAGTTAAAGGAAGACATTACTGCATCTGCTCCGCCCTCTTTTACTGCGATCTCGAACGGTTTCAGATAGATCTCACGGATCGTCTGCTCGTTGGACCATGTACAGATCATGCTGTTACGGTTTGTCTCCTGATCGTTCAGTGCGAAATGTTTGATATAAGCATATACGCCATACTCTTCTGCTCCCTGGACTGCCGCTGCCGCGATCTTGCCTGAGAGGAGACCATCCTCTGAATAGTACTCAAAGTTACGTCCTGAGAATGCGGAACGGTGGATGTTCATAGCCGGTGCATACCAGCCTGATACGCCCATCTCGTCAGCCATCTTACCGATGCTCTGACCGAAAGCTGTCGCAATATCTTTGTTCCATGTGCTTGCGATCATTACCGCTGACGGGAATCCTACGGAACCTGTTCCTGTAAAGTTATTGTTGATAGAAGCCGGTCCGTCGCAGTCGATTGTCTGTACTTTGCCGATGCTGGATACCGC
This sequence comes from uncultured Mediterraneibacter sp., assembly GCA_944375765.1. Taxonomy (GTDB): domain Bacteria; phylum Bacillota; class Clostridia; order Lachnospirales; family Lachnospiraceae; genus Mediterraneibacter. The sequence continues at coordinate 90,847 of CALWAR010000129.1, forward strand.
CACTGTCTGGTATCCGCCAAGGGCGATAAGCTGATCCATGTCGGACACAGTCATCTGATCCAGAAGTTCATCCCACAAAGCGTCGCCATAGTCAGCGCCTCTGAGATCTGCCAGTTCAAGGCCGTTATCCGCTCCTGTCGTCGGCATCTCGTCGTCCTCGTTATTATAGTTCTCCGGATCGTAGTTTCCGTTGTTGAGGAACGTCGCTTTGTGCTCATCTGACATAGACAGAGAAGCCAGAGCCGCTGTCGCCTCAGCATAATTTGCAAATCCGTCTGCACGTGACAGGTATGTAACGTCGCCTGCCGCATCGTCAAACTGGTTCGTCACTTCCGCCTGGTCTGTGGAGCGTGTGTTGCCCCCGCTGTATGTGACCGTCTCGTCCACAGTGTATGTCTGTGAGTCGATCATATTATGAGAATCGCTGTTAATACTGATCTCATAATCGCCTTCCTCAAGCACGTAAGCCTGTGCATCCTGATGATCGTAGGAAGCCATGTCCTCTGCGTTGAATGAGATCGATACTGTCTCAGAAGCTCCCGGATCGAGGATCTCTGTCTTCTCGAATGCGATCAGGTTCACAGATGCTTTCTCGATACCGCCGTTTGTATACGGAGGATTGTAATATACTTCTACGACGTCCTTACCTGCCACATCGCCCGTGTTTGTTACAGTGACATCGAAAGAGATCATACCATCAGACTCTGTGATCTCACCCATCTCCTGAGTGAATGTTGTATAAGAAAGTCCGTATCCAAACGGATACACAACAGACTCGTCATAATTGATGAGTTTTTCGGCAGCCGCCGTCTCCCAGAAGCGGTATCCTACATAGATTCCTTCTACATAGTTCACAAAACTCGGAGCCACTGTCTCCTCTTCGCCTGTAAATCCCACCTGCTGCATGTTGAATTCTTCTGTGTTGTCATAGAAGAAGCTGCCGAAGTTGTCTGCCGTCGGAGTTGCAGTAAGGTCAGCAACAAATGTATCGCTTGTCTTACCGGACGGATTCACCTCACCGCTTAAGATTCTGCCAAGCGCGTTGAATCCTGACTGTCCTGTTCCCGGGCACCACAGGGCGCCTTTGATCTGCTCATATTCATTGAGGAATCCGAGTTCCATAGCGTTTGCTCCGTTGTATACAACAACTACATTGTCAAAGTTCTCGCATACCAGATCCAGCATATTTCTCTCTGTCTGGCTAAGCT
>CALWAR010000130.1 GCA_944375765.1 uncultured Mediterraneibacter sp.
ACATGTGACGATACCGATGGTCATGCCGTCCATTACGATCTGTACATTCCTGACACTGACGAACGGATTTAAGCTCTTTGACCAGAACCTGGCTCTTACGAACGGCGCTCCGTCCAAGATGTCGGAACTTCTGGCGCTGAATATTTACAATACGTTCTACGGAAGAGCAGGATGGGAAGGCGTCGGTCAGGCGAAGGCAGTCGAATTCTTTATATTGGTAGCTATTATCGCACTGATTCAGAATAAGCTGACGAGATCAAAGGAGGTGCAGCAGTAATGAGTGTAAGAAAGGCAAAACACGGCTGGATACTGACGGTTATCTTTACGGTCATCAGCCTGCTGTATGTATATCCGATCGTTCTCGTGTTCATTAACTCATTTAAGAAGAAAGCCTATATCAGCAAAGATCCATTTTCGCTTCCCACAGATAATATGTTTGTCGGGCTTGAGAACTATATCCGGGGTATAGAGCAGACAGATCTGATACAGGCATTTGGATGGAGCGTATTTATCACGGTATTCTCCGTGGCGGCAATCATCCTGTTCTGTTCCATGTGCGCATGGTATATCAGCAGGGTAAATACAAAAGTGACAAAAGCAATCTATGTATTATGCCTGTTTGCTATGGTCGTGCCGTTCCAGATGGAGATGTACACGCTTTCCAAGATTGCAAACATGCTGCACATGGGTAATCCGTGGGGCATTATCGTGATATATCTGGGATTTGGCGCCGGGCTCTCGGTATTCATGTTCACGGGATTTATGAAATCCATCCCGCTGGAGATTGAGGAGGCGGCCATGATCGACGGCTGTACGCCGATCCAGACATATTTCCGGGTGGTTATGCCGATCGCAAAGCCGACCTGCGTGACAGTCGCCATCCTTCAGGCGATGTGGATCTGGAATGATTATCTCCTGCCGTCCCTTGTACTGGACCAGAGGAAATATAAGACGGTCCCTATGGCGGTACAGTATCTAAAAGGGGGTTACGGATCTGTTGATATGGGAGCCATGATGGGAACTCTGGTGCTGGCGATCGTGCCGATCATTATTTTCTATCTCTTCTGCCAGAAATACATCATCGAAGGCGTAGTTGCAGGAGCTGTGAAAGGATAACAGAACATATAATGAAGTTTGCTCTCTGCGCTGCATGGCGGGATTGTCCGTCAGGCGGTGCGGAGATACTTTATTTTCGCGCCCGATTATACTATAATTCATTATGAAAAAGGAGGGTACGATGCTTACAATTCTGATAGTAGATGATGAGAAACTGGAAAGAAACGGGATTAAATTTCTCCTGAAACGGGAGAAAGAGGAATTCAGAATATTAGAAGCCGCTAATGGGAAAGATGCATTGGGCGTTCTCGCATCCAATCATGTGGATATTCTTTTTTCTGATGTAAAGATGCCATATATGAACGGCCTGGAGCTTGTCCGGCAGGTGAGGGAAACGAATGAGGATATGGAGATCGTGATCTTCAGCGGATATAATGATTTTTCTTATGCAAGGGAGGCGCTTCGCTATGGCGTGGTCGACTATGTCTTAAAACCGGTGGATCCGGAAGAGTTTTCAAAAACGCTCTCGCGGGTGATCCGGAATATCAGAGCCCGGGAGGCTGAGAGGGAACAGCGGGAACGGCAGACGGACTACCTGACGAAATATTTCTTTATCGATTACCTTTATACATCGAATAAGGAGAATGCGGTCAAACTGGAAGAACTGACGGCTGGCGGGGACTCTGTCTTAAGCCGGTGTGTGCGCATGATCCTGGTAAGTGCGTCTAATGGGTTCTTTGAGACAGAAGAGGAGCATTTTACCGGTGCTTTGCGAGACCAGATCCAGAGAGAATTTTATTATGTCAATCTGAATTCAAACGAGTCTCTTCTACTGTTTACAGAGAAATATACGGATTACAAGGCGCTGGCAGATTCGCTACGCCAGTTCTTTCTGCAGCAGTTTGAGACTGACTGCTATTTTGCGGTCAGTGAACCGGTTGAAAATTGGAGAGATATGCCGGAGGAGTTCCGCAGGCTGGAAAAACTTCTGGAAGAACAGTTCTATCAGCCCGGGCAGCATGTATTTTTAAGCGGCGAACCCGGCGAGAGTACACAGGACACAGCCGGAGAAGATTCCGAGATCATGGAACAGATCAGCCATGACATTAAAAACAAAGACATTGCACACCTCAGGCAGGATTTCGGCAGGCTGGAGCAGAAGTACAAGGCAGGAGAGAAGTTTTCACAGATGTATGTGAAATTTGTATTTTCAAGCATTTTGAAAGAAATCTACGAGCAGATGGACCCGGCAGACGAAAAAGTCCTTTCGAGGAAAGTGGATCGGCTCTACCATTGCAGGAAGATCGGAGATGTAGTCGATATTGTCTCAGGAGCTGTGGAGGAGTTTGAGAAATACACTCAGGAGCAGCAGGACGGTTTCCGCGGGGAGATAACTACAGTAAAGAATTACATATATCATCATTACGGGGAAAAAGAACTGGGGCCGGAGAAGCTGGCCGCGCTTGTATATCTTTCCCCGGGATATCTCAGTGCGATCTTTAAAGAGGAGACAGGTGTTACCCTGAATCGTTTTGTACGTGAAGTGAGGATGAATCAGGCGAAAGAACTTCTTGAGAATACGAATAAGAAGATCTCACAGATCGCAAAAGAAGTGGGCTTTTCAAACAGCTCGTATTTCTGCCGCAGTTTCCGGGAGTTTTTCGGGACTTCACCGGAATCCTGCAGAAAGGGAATGACAGATGAAGAATCTATACAGGAAGTTCAAGAATCTTAAATACCGGTATAAACTTACCCTGCTCATACTTGCGGCCGGGCTGATCCCTGTCGTGATCATTGTGATCTATATGCAGAGCGGCATGGTGAGGATTCTCCGAGAAAATGAAGTGGACAGTATGGAGAATACACTGGAACAGTTGGTGGAGGCGATCGAAAATCAGGAGATGATCTACGAGAATCTTGTGGATTATCTCTCTTATTCTCAGGATCTCCGGTCAATACTGACGACAGAGCCGGAATCTGATTACGAGGCTTATCTGGAATATGTCAATGTGGCAGACCCTCTGCTCCAGATGCCGCAGATCTATCATAAGGAGATCAAAGAGATCACTCTGTATTCGGAGAGTATCCAGGTGGCTCACGGAGATACGCTTCTGCCCCTGTCCGAAGCGGAAGAACAGCCCTGGTATGCCGAAATGGATGACAGTACGCTTCTGCAGTGGTCGGTCCGCCGCGGCTCCAGGCAGGAGATCACAGCCTGCCGGAAGTTCTATGATGACGACGTCACGGCGGTTCTCGTCATGACGCTGGATTATCAGGCGGTGCTGGAGCCTTTTTCTACTCAGCTGCGGGACAATACCGGCGGGATCATTCTCGATGCCAATGGAAATGTAGTATATTCCAGTTATTCCATAGATGATAAATACACACCTGCACAGCCGGAGTCTGTGGACTATATTATGGAGAACTATACATACTCTGTCCAGAGTATGGACGGGACGGGGTGGACATTCTATATTTACCGTCCGACAGAAGTTATAACGGAATCTGTGTGGCTTCTCTTGGCGAGAAATATCCCCATCATTGTCATCTGCATTATTTTACTGGTGCTTGTAGGTTATGCATTCTCAAAGCGGATGGTCTCCTGTCTGGAACGCCTGACGGAGAATATGAACCAGATCCATCTGGGATTCCGAAAGGTGACAGTCACCAGTAATTCTAATGATGAAGTGGGGGTGCTCATCCGCTCGTTCCGCCGGATGATGGATCAGATCAACCGTCTGATCTCGGAGGTATATGAGGGGAAGATCAAACTTCAGAACAGTGAGATGAAAGCCCTGCAGGCACAGATCAATCCGCATTTTCTCTATAACTCTCTGTCCATCATCAACTGGAAAGCACTTGAGGCAGGGGAGGACGAGATCAGCAAAGTGACGCTGGCGCTGTCGACTTACTACCGTACAAGCCTGAATCGCGGCGAGACGATGACGACAGTTGAGAACGAGATCAGCAATATAAGAGCTTATCTGAAAATACAGCTGGTCATGCATGACGACAGCTTTGCCGTGAAAGAAGAGATCGATCCGGAAATATCCGGATATGAAATCCCTAAGCTGATCTTTCAGCCTCTTGTGGAAAATGCCATCGATCATGGGCTTGATATGTCGGAGAGTGAGGAAAAATGTCTGTATGTCGGGGCATCGCAGGATGGCGGTTCCCTTGTATTCACAGTGCGCGATAACGGCGTCGGCATGGAGCAGCAAAAGGCGGATGAGATTCTTACATATCAGTCGTCGGGCTATGGTGTAAGAAATGTATGTGAGAGGATACAGGTCCTGTATGGAGAAGCCGGTTCGATGAAAGTGACGAGCAGTCCC
>CALWAR010000131.1 GCA_944375765.1 uncultured Mediterraneibacter sp.
ACCTTGCCCGCCTTTTTCAGACGATTTTTGTTTTCCTCTTTCATATCAATTTTCCTTTCCTTTCAAAACTTTATAACATTTCATCCCTGATTGCGTTAAGCTGATTCTGCATAGACTGTGCCTGTGCGGTTAAATCAGCCATAGCCTGTTGCTGTTGAAGATTTCCCGAATAGATTAAAAACTGCTGTATCGCCTCGTTCAAGTCCTTTGCCGCTCCTGTCCGTATTACGTCCAGAAAATAGGAAACAGCAAAGGTACTTTGATACTGGTCGGGAATAAAACCAATCAAATCGCCGTCCTCTTTCAGACGTTTCTGGAAGTGTTCCTCATACTGAGTATACTTGTCTGCAAAGGCCTGCATTTCTTGCTTATATTTTTTACAACTCTTTCTGGCTATCAGAACGATTATAGCAATAACTGCAATTATAATAAGCAAGCTAAGAGCGGCTATATCCGCACCAAATTGACTATTCCCATTAGTAAATGAGCCTACCACCATTAAAATTCCAACAATAAGGGTGATAACCCAGACTTTTGTTGCGGTCTTTTTCTTTCTCTCATACACATAAAATCCATTTTCACACTGTCCGCAGACTGAGCTGATGTTCTCCAGTTCCTCAAGAAACGGATATGCGGTAGTCAGTCGCTGTATAAGTTCTTCCCTCTCCATACTCTTCTCCTTTTCGTTTGTATAGTATTAGCCATATATGGCTAATATGATTATACCCCACATACGGCTAATATGCAAGTAGAGGTATTTAAAATGATTACTTATACGCCACTTTGGGAGACAATGAGATATAAAGGCATAAGCCAGTATAAATTAATAAAAGAATTTAATTTCAGTGCGGGACAATTAAGCAGACTGAGGAAAAACGCATATGTCAGTACCCACACGATAGAAACATTATGTAAAATACTTGACTGTGATGTATCGGACATTATGTGCTATGAGAAAGATTCTGTATAAATATAAGAAATTCACCAAAGAAGAAAAAAAGTCTATTGAACAGCAAGTCTACATTGGAGATGAAAAACAGCAAATCATCGAATTAGCCCTGGAACAGTACAAGAAAACTAAAAATACGGCATATCTTGGTGTTTGTCTCAACTTTATTTTAGATTCATACGGCGAACGAATGCACGACCATGCAATCATAGGAGACCTGAAATGTAACCATAAAAGTATAAAAAGTGTAACCAACTGTAACCAAAAGAATCAAGCGCTAAAAAAAGCAGGAAGCCTGTAAAATAAGGTTTCCCACTATTTTTCTCTAATGCGGAAGATGGGACTTGAACCCACACGACACGAATGTCACAAGATCCTTAGTCTTGCTCGTCTGCCAGTTCCGACACTTCCGCATCCTGTATATTACGCAGCCTTTCTCCCTTTCGATGCCGACCACAAATGATATGATACTATGGCATAAGGAAAATGTCAACAATTATTTCGGAAAATCCAAAAGTCCGAAAATTGCATCTGTTTTTCTGAAATTTTTGAATATTCCCTCAGTTCGATTCCGCTTCGCTTCATCTCACTGCCGGCTTTCGCACTATGCTTCGCCATGCCCAGTTCGATTCCGCTTCGCTTCATCTCACTGCGGGCTTTCGCCCTATACAGGAAGAGACGCAGTGCTGTCTTTGTGCAAGCACAAACAGCTCTGCGTCTCTTCCTGTGCATGGCTCAATGCTTATTCCATGTTTCCGGGGAATTTGGGGATTCCGTCAAATCCTGCCTGCAGGTCTTCGTCGGTGGGGATGTAGTCGGTCATCTCACCGTTATTGTATTTCTCGTATGCTACCATGTCAAAATATCCGGTGCCTGTCAGTCCGAAGAGGATTGTCTTCTCCTCGCCTGTCTCTCTGCACTTGACGGCCTCATCGATCGCCACTCTGATCGCATGACTGCTCTCCGGCGCAGGAAGGATGCCCTCTACTCGTGCGAACTGTTCCGCCGCCTCGAAGACAGACGTCTGCTCGACTGCCCGCGCTTCCATGTAGCCGTCAGCGTAAAGCTGAGAGAGCACGGAACTCATTCCGTGATATCTGAGTCCTCCCGCGTGGTTCGCCGACGGGATGAATCCGCTTCCCAGCGTATACATCTTTGCCAGCGGGCATACCATTCCCGTATCGCAGAAATCATATGCATATACGCCTCTCGTAAAGCTCGGGCATGAAGCAGGTTCCACTGCGATAAATCTGTAATCCGCCTCGCCTCTTAACTTCTCACCCATGAACGGAGATATCAGTCCTCCGAGGTTTGAACCGCCGCCTGCACATCCGATGATGATATCCGGCCTGATGCCGTATTTATCCATGGCTGTCTTTGTCTCCGCGCCGATGACGGACTGATGCAGGAGCACCTGATTGAGGACACTTCCGAGCACATATCTGTAACCCTCTGTGTGTGTCGCCACCTCGACCGCCTCGGAGATCGCGCAGCCAAGACTTCCCGTCGTCCCGGGATGCTCTGCAAGTATCTTCCTGCCGACTTCCGTCGTCTCAGACGGAGACGGCGTCACGCTCGCCCCGTAGGTTCTCATCACTTCCCGGCGGAACGGCTTCTGCTCATAAGAGCATTTTACCATGAAGACCCTGCAGTCCAGATCCAGATATGCGCACGCCATGGAAAGCGCGGTCCCCCACTGTCCTGCCCCTGTCTCCGTAGTAACTCCTTTAAGGCCCTGATCTTTCGCATAATATGCCTGCGCGATGGCAGAGTTCAGCTTGTGGCTGCCGGATGTATTATTTCCCTCGAATTTATAATAGATCTTTGCCGGAGTCTTAAGCTTCTCCTCCAGGCAGTATGCTCTGACAAGCGGCGACGGACGGTACATCTTATAGAAATCCCTGATCTTTTTGGGGATCTCGATATAACGGTTATCATTGTCCAGCTCCTGCTTTACCAGCTCCTCGCAGAACACGCCGCCCAGTTCCTCAGCGGTCATTGGCCTGAGCGTTCCCGGGTTTAAGAGCGGGGCCGGCTTGTTCTTCATATCTGCACGGACATTGTACCATTCTTTCGGCATTTCACTCTCTTCAAGGTAGATTTTGTAAGGGATCGTCTTTTCACTCATTTTTATTCTCCTTTCATTTTTCCGGGACTCGAACCCTGACCGGCGGATATCCGGCTGAAATTCGCCGGAATCGCAAAAAAAGCTCTCGTCCCATACAACTAAGATATTGCAGGGACAAGAGCTGATATTCTAACTCCTGCGGTGCCACCCGGCTTGATGCTCGCGCATCCACTCATCGCATACTGACATATGCTCCTTTTCTTAACGAAGTCCAGTCTCCGTCTCACCTACCAGCCGCCGCCCCGCTGCACAATGCCCGCTGCGCGTCCGGCTTTCAGTTCGCCCTCAGAAGCCCATTCGCCCCATGTCCATATACCGCGCTCTCACCGTCCGCGGCTCTCTGTGATACTTTCATGAAATTACTTGCTCTTCCTCATCGGTTTAACATGACTTTATCACGCTGATCCAGAATTGTCAACACCTGTTATGCACTCTTTTGCGCAAAACACATGAAATCCTTTAGCTCGATAAATCTGCCGTCATCCAGTACTGCTCTTCCTTTCATCCGGCCGAATACTGCGCGCTGACCGGATGAGGGGACAGCCGCATACCTGCGCGCCGACAGTTCCATGACCGGCTCAAACTCCATCTCGAAGCGCCCGTCGCCGGACATAAAAGTCCACGGCCTCATACGGTCATTTTCAGAGGCGGAGATCTCCACGCCGCCGATCTTGTGCCCGATCCCGTCGTAGAAGATCATATTCTCACAGACACCCGTTTCATCCCCCGGTCCGGAGCCGATATTGAATCCGAATGGCTTCCCGCCCACAGTCCCGCTGCCGGAACTCCAGTACCGCCTGCCGCCCCATGGAGTGACGCTCCGTTCCCAGGCGAGCGTGCCGTAGTCTTTTTCCGGATCGAACCAGTATGTCCTGTCTGCAAAAGAGAGATACCCTTCTGCACGCATACAGTTGATCTTCTGCTCATAGCAGAATGTTTTTCCTCCCCTCCGAGACGCCGCTGTCACGATCGAGTCCGATTCCGGCTGTTCCAGAGTAATCTCGCAGTAGAAAGGCTTCCCCTGCCAGAACTCTTTCATATCGCATAAGATCTTCCGTCTGCCGGCATCCGGGCGGAACTCCATGCGCAGCCTCTTATCTTTCCAGATCACGTCTCCCTGGGACGAGGACGGGGGCATCTTCATCTTCCCCATCGGAAACAGGGACAACATCGTTTCCGTATGATCCCGTTTGTCTCTGAAATCCGCAAGGGATACGCTCTGCAGCCCGAAATACCCGTTGTCCGCCAGAGTAAATACAGCTCCGAACTCATCTCCCATCACCACATAACGGTCTCTTTCCCTGATCCTGAACGCCGATGCCCGGATCTTCTCTCTGTCATACTTCCATATCTGTCTGCGGGCCCATCCCGGTTCCGCGATCCTGCCGCTCTCGTCGAGCAGCGGCTGTTCTCTCGTTACTTCATGGTCTTTCATAATCGTCACACCCCTGATGCAGCGGTTTTATGCTCCGCTGTTATTTGGCTTCCCCTCTCTTTGCCGCAGATTTCCCGGCAAAAAAAGAAAAACCCGAATCCCAACCGGGACCGGGCTTCTGTCTCTATTCTACTACGCAACTTTCTCTTTTGCAAGAGCTGCAAGCGTTGCAAATCCTTCCTTGTCGTTTACTGCCAGCTCTGCCAGCATCTTCCTGTTCATATCGACATTCGCCAGCTTCAGGCCGTGCATGAACCTGCTGTAGGACAGACCGTTCATTCTGGCCGCCGCATTGATACGCGCGATCCAGAGCTGTCTCATCTGACGCTTGCGCTGCTTTCTTCCGGCATATGCAGAGGCAAGCGCTCTCATGACAGACTGTTTTGCCACTCTGTACTGTTTGGAGCGTGCTCCTCTGTAACCTTTTGCCAGTTTCAGTGTTCTGTTATGTTTCTTCTTAGCGTTCATTCCGCCTTTGATCCTTGCCATTTCTTAATCCTCCTATCATCAAAAAACCAATTGATCCGTAATCATCCAGACGCGCCATCCTGTGTCATTTACAGGTATGGCAGGACTTTCTTCATATTCTTTACATTCGTTGCATCTGTGATCGTTGACTGTCTGAGATTTCTTTTTCTCTTTGTGGATTTCTTTGTTAAGATATGGCTCTTGTAAGCTTTATTTCTTTTCAGTTTCCCTGTACCTGTCTTTTTGAAACGCTTTGCTGCCGCTCTATTTGTTTTGATCTTTGGCATGATAATTTCCTCCTTTATTGTGCTGCCTTACCGGATATCCATCCCGGGCATACTATTAACGTTTTTCAGCTAAAACCATGCTCATAGCTCTTCCTTCCATCTTAGCCGGTTTCTCGACTACTGCGATATCGGAAAGAGTCTCAGCGAAATCGTCCAGAATATGTCTGCTCTGCTGAACATGCGCCATCTCCCTGCCTCGGAAGCGAAGAGTGACCTTTACCTTATTTCCCTTTGTCAGGAATTTCCTGGCGTTGTTCGTCTTCGTCTTCAGGTCGTTGGTGTCGATATTCGGCGACAGCCGCACTTCTTTGATCTCAACTGTCTTCTGCTTTTTTCTCGCCTCTTTTTCTTTTCTTGTCTGCTCATACTTATACTTGCCGTAATCGATGATCTTGCAGACCGGCGGTTTTGCCATGGGTGCGATCTTTACCAGGTCAAGTTCCGCCTCCTGAGCGATCTTCATAGCCTCGCGGGCCGACATGATACCTAACTGCTCTCCATTCTCGCTGATCAGACGGATCTCACGGTCCCTGATCTGCTCGTTAATCATTAAATCGCTAATTGTCGTATACCTCCGTCAATGAATTCCTTTAGGTTCCTGTGCGAAAACACAAAAAAACGAGTGAATACTATATCCACCCGACGATCAATCATACAGTCCCCCAATAACGGAAACCGCTGCTTCAATATCAGACCGATAGTCACCCGATCGTGCTATGGTGAGAGTGGATACTCTACTTTGTTTTTTGCTTAACGCAAGGTTTAATGTACCACATCTTTTCTTTCCTGTCAACTGTCAGTTTTAACTTTTGTCAGCAACCTTTTATTTATCAGACGCAAATGAGTAAAAACGTGTTATACTATTATATACGTCTGCTCATGCGTCTGCCGTTTGCCGGACAGAGTCAGATACCCCGATGCAGGCATGTCCGTCCGGCTCGTTGCCCGCGGGGGAATAAGAGGAAAGAGAGTATGTATATGAAACCGGAAACGACTGTATCCAAAGACAGATTTAATAATAAGTGGGGATTCGTCATCTCCTGTATCGGAAGTTCGGTGGGGGTGGCCAACATATGGATGTTCCCCTACAGGATCGGGGAGTTCGGCGGCTCCGCTTTCCTGATCCCGTACATCATCTTCGTCGTGCTCATCGGCTTCTCCGGCGTGGTCGGCGAGATGGCGTTCGGACGGGCGATGCAGTCCGGTCCTCTCGGCGCGTTCCGGAAAGCCTTTCAGATGAAAGGTTCCCGGCTTGGGTCAGCCGTCGGTCTGATCCCCGTCATCGGTTCCCTTGGCGTCGCCACAGGATACAGCGTCATCATTGGCTGGATCCTGAAGTATCTGGCAGATTCTGTCACCGGCAATATCGTGAGCGCCAAAAACCCGGAAGAGGTATTCGCCTCCCTCTCTCAGGACTTCGGGAGTATTCCCTGGCATATGCCCGGGCTCGTCCTTGTAATGGTCATCATGTCTTTTGGGATCGCAAAAGGGATCGAGAAAATAAACAAGATCATGATGCCTGTATTCTTCATCCTCTTCCTTTTTCTCGCGGTGCGCGTTGCTTTTCTCGACGGCTCGATGGACGGATATATCTATCTGTTCAGACCCGACTGGTCCGCGATGGCCAGGCCTCAGACATGGGTGTACGCCATGGGGCAGGCGTTCTTCTCTTTGTCCCTGGCAGGGAGCGGCACTGTCGTATACGGAAGTTATCTGAAGTCTGACGTAGATATCATAAGCAGCGCAAGATATGTGGCGTTCTTCGACACTCTGGCCGCGCTGCTCGCCGGGCTTGCCATCATTCCCACGGTGTTCGCATACGGGATGGAACCTGATTCCGGACCGGGACTTCTCTTTATCACGATCCCCTCTGTGATCCGGAACATTCCTTTTGGCAGACTGTTCGCACTCCTGTTCTTCCTCGCCGTGCTCTTTGCCGGAGCGACTTCTCTTGTGAATCTTCTGGAGAGTCCGGTGGAAGCCCTGCAGTCCAGTCTTGGACTGGGAAGAACGCAGTCGCTTATTCTTGTCGGCACGGTGACTGCCGGCGTGGGCCTCTTTGTCGAGGGAGATCTGTTAAGTCCGTGGATGGACGGCATCTCGATCTACGTGATCCCCCTTGGAGCGCTGCTCGCAGGCGTTGCCATGTTCTGGATCTGCGGAAAGACTTTCGCCCGCAACGCTGTCCAGCTTGGCAGGATACGCACTCTCGGGCGCTGGTTCGAGCCTGTGACAAGATACGTCTTCTGCGGCGTGGCGCTGCTTGTATATATCCTCGGGATATTCTACGGAGGAATCGGCTGAGTCACTCTACACTTTTTTCATACAGGTGACTGCCATGGAGCCCGGCCCGATGTGGCAGGCCACGCTCAGAGAAAGCGGTCCCTCCAGGATATCATAACCTGGGAAACGCTCCATGATCTCCTGCTTCCATCCGGCCGCTTCCTCTTTCGTACACGTATATGCCATCCCAAGCACCATCTGCTCTTTCACATCCGCAAAGCGCTCGTTCAAGTCAGTCTCTATCGCATTCAGCATGATCTTTTTTGCTGATTTCCAGCCCCGCGCTTTTGCAAAGGCGTCCAGCTTTTCACCCTGGATCTGGAGCACCGGCTTTAAGTTCAGCACTGTCCCTATGGCGGCGGCTGCGGGCGTGACTCTCCCGCCCTTTTTCAGATATTTCAGAGTGTCCACCGTGATATAGATACTCGCCTGCAGCTTCTCCTGCTCCAGCGCTTCTTTGATCTGCGCCGCATCCATCCCCCGGTCGCGCAGATGCATGGCGTCGTACACGGACTGCTCCTGTGTCACGGAGATCCTCTGGTTGTCGACCACCTGCACCCTGCCCTTATATTCATTCGCAATGGACATGGCTGTGGAACAGGTGCTGCTCAGTCCGCTGGACATGGGGATGCACACGATCTCGTCATTTTCTTTAAGCACTTCCTCCCACAATTCCATAACATTTGCAGGGGATGGCTGCGAGGTGGAAATATCCGCGTCAGCGCCCAGACGCTCATAGAATTCTTCCTGCGTCAGGGTAATGTCCTCGAAATATAGTTTTTCATCGATAAAGAACGGCATGGGAAGCACATAGATCCCCATCTCTTTTCCCCGTTTCTGAGTGATCCCGCTGTTACTGTCTGTAACGATTGCAACTTTGCTCATATCTTCTCTCCCTGGTCTTATATCATCTTCATGGACTTAGTTCTTAAAACTGTGGATCGGAGCGGGGATCCTGCCCTCTCTGCTGATGAATCTCTCGCATCCGAATCCATTGACCGGCATGACGGGCGCATACCCGAGAAGCCCGCCAAACTCCGCCATATCTCCCACGTCTTTTCCGATCACCGGGATCAGGCGCACTGCCGTCGTCTTCTGGTTCACCATGCCGATCGCCATCTCATCCGCGATGATCCCTGCGATCGTGCTCGCAGACGTCTTCCCGGGAATCGCGATCATATCCAGCCCCACAGAGCAGACACAGGTCATCGCCTCAAGTTTCTCGAGCGTCAGAGAACCCGCGTGCACCGCGTCGATCATGCCCTGGTCCTCGCTTACCGGGATAAACGCGCCGCTTAAGCCGCCCACATATGACGAGGCCATTACCCCGCCTTTTTTCACCTGGTCGTTGAGGAGGGCGAGAGCCGCCGTCGTGCCCGGAGCCCCGACTCTCTCCAGTCCGATCTCCTCTAAGATCTCCGCCACGCTGTCTCCCACTGCCGGAGTCGGCGCAAGGGAGAGATCCACAATGCCGAACGGGATGCCGAGACGTTCGGAAGCCTCCCCGGCCACAAGCTGGCCTACGCGGGTAACTTTAAAGGCCGTCTTCTTGATCGTCTCGCAGAGCTCCTCAAACCCTTTTCCACGCACCTTTTCAAGCGCTTTCTTTACTACTCCCGGTCCGCTGACGCCCACGTTTATGACAGCGTCCGCCTCGGTAACTCCGAGAAATGCTCCCGCCATGAAAGGATTGTCGTCCGGCGCATTGCAGAACACGACAAGCTTCGCGCAGCCAAGAGAATCCCTCTCCTTTGTCGCTTCCGCCGTCGCTTTTACGATCTCTCCGCACAGACGGACCGCGTCCATATTGATGCCTGTCTTCGTAGAGCCTACATTGACAGAGCTGCAGATGCGCTCTGTCACGGCAAGGGCGCGGGGGATGGAGCGGATCAGATTCTCTTCGCCCGGCGTCATCCCTTTGGATACAAGAGCCGAATATCCCCCGATAAAGTTGACTCCTACTGCTTGAGCCGCTCTGTCCAGAGTCCTGGCGATCTCCACGAAATCCTCCGGAGTCCTGCAGGCCGCGGCCCCCACGATGGAGATCGGGGTGACGGATATCCTTTTATTCACGATCGGGATGCCGAACTCTTTCTCGATCTCCTGTCCGACAGTCACAAGATCCCGGGCAATCATGGTAATTTTCTCGTAGATCTTACGGTTCAGTTCGCTTAAGTCAGAGTCGATGCAGTCAAGAAGACTGATGCCCAGCGTGATCGTCCTCACGTCCAGATTTTCATTCTCGATCATCTTGTTTGTCTCTGAAACTTCGTACATATTGATCATTTTATTCTTCCTCGCTATCTTTACATGTATGCATCAGAGTCTGTGCATCTTCTCAAATATGTCTTCTCTCTGACAGTGGATGCTCACTCCGATCTCCTGTCCGAGCTTTGTCATCTCGTCGCACAGGACTGTGAAGTCTTTCTCAAGATCCGTCACATCCGCGATCACCATCATATTAAAGTATCCCTGCACGATCGTCTGGGAAATGTCAAGGATATTGATCCTGTTCCCGGCGAGATAAGTACATACTTTCGCAACGATGCCTACCGTGTCTTTCCCCAATACTGTGACAATACATTTCTTCATTTTCATTTCCTCCCGGATCAGACTGTGATTATATCCGAAACAGCATCCCGGCCGGCGACAAACATGTTCAGATCCTCGCCCCGGTAATCGTTATCAGCAAGCGTAACCTCCAGCTTTACTGTTTCATATGCAAGCCTTGCGTAATTGTTCTCCTTACTCAGGTGTCCAAGGACGATGTGCTTCAGATCATCATGTAGTATATCACAAAGCAGCCTGCCTGACAATTCATTTGACAGGTGTCCCCTGTCGCCTGAGATCCGCTGTTTAAGGTAGTATGGATAACCCCCGACTTCCAGCATGTGGATGTCATGGTTCGCCTCTAAAAGGACCGCATCCAGTCCGCTTAAGTATTCCACTGTGTATTCGTCATATTTTCCCAGATCCGTGGCGACTGCAACTGATCTTCCGCCGCACTCCAGGCGGTAGCCTGACGGCTCATTCGCGTCGTGGGAAATGGCGAAAGGCTTCACTGTCATATCTCCCAGCACGAACGGCTCGTCCGTATGTATCGGGCAAAGCAGGCCCTCCGGCATCCGTCCCAGGCTGCTACAGCCCCGGATCCCCTCGATCGTTCCGGGCGTGGCATAGACCGGAATCTCATACTTTCTGCTGAATACCCCAAGTCCCTGGATGTGATCGGAATGCTCATGGGTGATAAGTATCCCTGAGAGTTCCTCTCCCTTGATATCAAGTTTTCTGAGCCCCTCTTCTATCCTCTTTTTGCTGATCCCTGTATCCACAAGAAGATGCGTGCCGTCGCTCCCCACATAGATACAGTTGCCGCTGCTCCCGCTGGCAATGCTGCACATTCTCATAGTATCAGTTTCTCTCCTATCTGTCTCTTTGTATCTTCAAATGCGCCGCTGTTGTCGATCACAACGGCACACGCCTTTTTAAACATCGCTTCTGAGGGCTGGGAAGCGATCATCCGTGTGATCCTCTCTTCCGGGTATCCCCTGGACCGCTTCAGCCTCTCTCTTCGCACACGCTCATCTGCATAGACATACCACAGTTCGTCGCAGAGTTCCCGTCCTGCTTCCGGCAGGAGCGCGGCCTCCACTACATAGAGCATGTTCCCTTCTGCGGCTCTCTTCCGGATATCCAGGCGCACCGCCCGGATCACTTCGGGGTGGACGATGTGGTTCAGCGTTTCCAGTTTTTTTGCGTCCGCGAACACGATCCTGCCAAGGGCGGCCCGGTCCAATTCGCCGTCTGCTCCCACGACCTCATTTCCGAATGCTCTTACGATATGACGGAAGCACTCTGTCCCTTTTCTCTGCAGCGCTCTCGCCGTTTCATCCATCTGACAGACATACGCCCCGTACGCCTCTTTCAGATAATTTAATACTTCGCTTTTCCCGGAGCCCACTCCGCCTGTGATCCCCAGCACTTTCATCCTTATATCCCAGCCTTTCGCCCGTATCCTATTTTGCCTCGTACCAGTTTGTCCCCGTATGCATGTCCACGATCAGGGGCACAGAGAGATCCGCCGCATGTTCCATCTTATCTCTGAGGATCTCTTTGACCTCGTCCACTTCGCTTTCTTCCGCCTCGATCAGAAGCTCGTCGTGTACCTGCAGGATGAGTCTGGAGTTCATGTTCCTCTTCTTAAGTTCCTCGCTGACGCCGATCATGGCGATCTTGATGATGTCCGCGGCAGTGCCCTGGACCGGCGCGTTCATGGCGACGCGCTCTCCGAAGCTGCGCTGCATGAAATTGCTGGATTTGAGCTCCGGAACCGGCCTCTTTCGGCCAAACAGCGTCACCGCATAGCCCTTTTCCTTTGCATGTGCCACCGAATCGTCGAGAAACCGTTTGACGCCCGGATACGTCTCAAAATAATGATCGATATACTGAGCAGCCTCTTTTCTCGTGATACTCAGATCCTGGCTCAGCCCGAAAGAGCTGATGCCGTATACGATCCCGAAGTTGACCGCCTTGGCGTTGCGGCGCTGCAGGTCTGTTACTTCGTCAAACGGCGTGTGGAACACCTGCGAGGCCGTCATCCTGTGGATATCCCTCGCCTCCCTGTACGCCTGGATGAGCTGCCCGTCCCCGGAACAGTGCGCAAGGATGCGCAGCTCGATCTGAGAGTAATCCGCATCGACAAACACGCAGCCCTCTTCTGGGACAAATACCTTTCTGATGAGCCGGCCAAGCTCCATCCTTACCGGGATGTTCTGGAGGTTCGGCTCCGTGCTGCTCAGTCTTCCGGTAGCTGTGACTGTCTGGTTGAATTTCCCGTGGATACGCCCGTCGTCCCCGATAAATACTGCCAGCCCGTCCGCATAAGTGGATTTCAGTTTGGCGAGCTGCCTGTACTCGAGGATCTTTGCCACGACCGGATAGTCCGGGGCCAGCTTATCCAGCACATCCGCGGCTGTAGAATACCCTGTCTTTGTCTTTTTCGCGTGAGGCATCCCAAGTTTGTCGAACAGGATGGCTCCTAGCTGCTTCGGGGAATTGATATTGAATTCCTCTCCGGCCAGATCATAGATCTCTTTCTCAAGTTCTGAGATCCTTGCGCCAAGCTGGTCTCCGTACGCTTTCAGCGCTTCCGCCTCTACTCTCACGCCGGCTCTCTCCATATCAGCCAGCACGAAAGTCAGCGGCATCTCCATCTCACGGAACAGCCTGTCCATTCCCTGCTCTCTTAGCTTATCTTCCAGAACAGGCGCCGCCGCATATGCAGTGTAGGCTTCATAACACGCTTTCGCAGAGTCGTCCGTTTTCTCATCGATCAGGACGCCCAGATGCTCCCTTGCCACATCCTCAAAGTCATAATCGCTCTTTAAAGGATTCAGAAGATATGACGCCACAATCGCGTCAAAGCAGTTCCCCGTCCTGATATCCGGAAGAAGCGAAAGATACTCTTTGAGCCCGCACATGGAAAAGCATTTCACCTTGCCGGAAAGTCTGGAGAGCCTCTCCGCAAGGCTGTCAAGTCCCTCCTCCATATCGCAGGGGATCGTTGCGATCCTGTCTTTCCCCCAGGCAAGGGCGATCCGCCCGTAACCCGACGGATGGGCAAAGAGCGGCAGGACGCCGCCCGGATCTTTTGAAAACGCTACTCCCACGCGCTCCGCCTGTTCCGCCTCTGCAAAAACAGCGTCTATCCCGTCCTTATCCGTCACTTCCCGGAATGCTTTTTCAATCTCATTGGACGCTGCCTCCACGTCAAAACGGCTCAGCAGGTTTTTAAACTGCAGCCGCTGAAAGAGCTGATGTGCCTCAGGCGTATACGGATTTTCGTAACGCGCGCCCGAAAGGTCGAAATCGATCTCTGCATGAGTGTCTATCGTCGCCAGAACCTTGCTCATCTTTGCCTGTTCCCAGTATTCTTTCAGATTTTTGCTGGCGCGGGGAGGTTTCAGTTCATCTGCGTGCCCGTATGCATTTTCGATGGACTTGTACTCCTGTATGATCTTTGTCGCAGTCTTTTCCCCTATCCCCGGTACGCCCGGGATATTATCCGATGTATCTCCCATCAGAGCCTTTACGTCGATGAACTCTGTGGGTGTTACGCCGTAACGCTCTTTCACATCCGGCGCATAGTAGTCTTCGATCTCCGTCTTTCCCTGTTTTGTCTTTGGGATCCGTATCTTCACATGATCTGTCGCAAGCTGCAGGGTGTCCCTGTCTCCGGAGATGATGGAGACGTCCATCCCTTTCTCCTCACAGATCCGGGAGATCGTCCCGAGAAGATCGTCCGCCTCAAGTCCCTCCTGCTCGATGATCTCAATATTCATCGCTCTTAAGGCCTCCTTGATGACCGGAACCTGCTGTCTTAGTTCCTCGGCCATGGGTTTACGCGTCCCTTTATAGTCTGCAAACATCTTGTGCCGGAACGTCGGCGCATGTACGTCGAACGTCACCGTCAGGTATTCCGGCCGCTCCTCGTCGAGGATCTTAAACATGATATTCAGAAATCCATATATGGCGTTCGTGTGAAGTCCTTCCGAGTTCGTCAGGTCGGGAACTCCGTAAAACGCTCTGTTTAAAATGCTGTGTCCGTCTATCAGTACGATCTTTTCTCTCATCATCATCCTCCATACGCAGCCCCGTATCGGGCCTGTCTGCAGATCGCGGCGGTTGCAGGGGCCGTGACCATTACTAAAGTATACACTAAAAATATCCTTTTTTAAAGGCCGTTTTTATGGTATGATGAAAGACACGCGGCAGCCCGGCATATGGCTGCCGTCTGAACTGCACCGGCGCATGTCGCCGTATATCCCGGCTTACTATAATATAAGGAGAATTCACAAAATGGACAGTATTATTTTTGACGTTGACGGCACGATCTGGGACTCTTCCATATCAGTGGCAGACTCATGGAATCAGGCGATAAAAGAAAACTCCGATCTGGATCTCTCCCTCGATCCGGTCTCCCTGAGCAGACTTTTCGGGAAAACGATGACCGAGATCGCGGACGCGCTCTTTCCTGATCTTGCCCCCGACAGGCGCATGAGACTCCTGGAGGCCTGCTTTGAGGCCGAGAACAGATATCTGGAAGACCATCCCGGCATCCTCTATGAAGGCGTTGCTGAAACAATAAAAGAACTTTCCGGGAGATATCCCCTCTATATCGTGAGCAACTGCCAGTGCGGCTACATAGAAGTCATGCTCAGAACGACCGGGCTTACGCCTTATATCAAAGATCATCTCTGCTTTGGGGAAACCCAGGTGTGCAAAGGCGAGACGATCCGTATGCTTGTCGAGAGAAATGCTCTGAAAAGCCCCGTCTATGTGGGCGACACGCAGGGAGACGCGGATGCATGCCGACTTGCGGGCGTGCCGTTCATCTATGCGGAGTACGGATTCGGCGATGTGCCAAACGCCAAAGCGCGGATCCGGAAATTTTCTGATCTGAATTTAATATGCGCTTGACATTGGACAGATATTTAAGTATATTAGTAATATCTAAATTACTTAAATATGGAGGTTGTTCAAATGGCAATGTCTCGTAAAATAGCTACTATCGGCAAAGAATGTGTCGCCTGCGGATGCTGTGTCCGCGTATGCCCGAAAGAGGCGCTTCGGATCGCATGGGGGATATCGGCCCGCGTCGATCCGGATAAATGCGTCGGCTGCGGAAAGTGCGCAAAAGTATGTCCCGCAGCAGTGATCGATCTCGCAGAAAGGAGCGCCGCGGCAGTATGAAGAAGAGCAATATGAAGAAGATGAAAAAGAAATGGTCGGATTACCTCTGGATCGTCGAACTGTGCTATCTGTTTCTGGGACTGTTTAATATCTTATTTGCATGGCTGGGGATGCTGTTTTTCTCTATCCCCCTCATCCTGGCCTTATTTGGAGGCAGTAAAGTCTACTGCAACCGCTACTGCGGGCGCGGGCAGCTTTTCGGGCTCCTGGGAGAAAAGCTGAAACTCTCAAGGAACACACCGCCGCCCAAATTTCTGCGCAGACCGTGGTTCAGGTACGGATTTCTGACGTTCTTTATGATCATGTTCGGCCTGATGCTGTTCAGCACTTACCGGGTATTTACAGGAGCGCCTCTTTCGCAGACCGTTACCCTCCTGTGGGTGTTTAAACTCCCGTGGCAGTGGGCGGATGTAAGCTTCGTATCCCCCTGGATCGGTCAGTTTGCTTTCGGCTTTTTCGGGGTTATGCTCACCTCTACAGTCCTGGGACTTGTAACAATGGTATTATTCCGTCCCCGGTCATGGTGTGTGTACTGCCCGATGGGGACGATGACACAGGGGATCTGCAGACTAAAGAATGGAAAGAAGGCGAAAGAAGATGGAAAAACAGGCGAAGAAGATCGCAGAACTTTTGAAAATGCTGGCTAATGAGCACCGGCTGCTGATCTTATGCGCACTGCTCAAAGAAAGGCGTACCGTAGGAGAGCTCCATCAGTATACTCCCGGCATCACGGCTTCTGCCCTGTCGCAGCACTTAAGCCAGATGAAGACGGCCGGTATCCTTTCTTCGGAAAAATCAGGAATGAATGTATTTTACTGGATCCGGGACGAGCGGGTGATTGCTCTGATCGGAGCCATCAAAAAAGAATATTGTCAGGACGAAACGGGGTGACAAAAAATGTCACCCCGTCATACTGCCGATGGCCGGACTCGAACCGGCACGGATCGCTCCGCTTGATTTTGAGTTTTACAAACCATTCAGAAGTATCTGGAACATACTGGTGTTGAATGGTACTGAAAAACCGGCGAAAGCCGCATAAATTCAAGTCCTTTCAGCCATTGGCAACAAATAAACCTTACAGATAAAGGATAATTGAAAAAATGCGGTTTGGCAAGTAAATTTTCCCGTTGGAGGGATATTAGGAGGGATGTGGAGGGATATTCATTACTCCCCT
>CALWAR010000132.1 GCA_944375765.1 uncultured Mediterraneibacter sp.
GGATGTTCCGGGATCGCAGTGTGAAGAAATATTACCTCTGTCTTGTATCAGGCATCCTGGAAGAAAGCGCGCGCATCAGCGGATTCCTGACAAAAGATGGCCGCGCCAATACCGTAACTTTCACCAGGATCGCATCGAAAGGCGCCGTGCCCATTGAGACCGAATACCGCCCGGTCTGTACCGGAGATGACGTTACGCTGCTCGAGGTCCGGCTCATCACAGGGAAAACACATCAGATCCGCGCGCACATGGCTTCCCGGGGGCATCCCATCATTGGCGATTACAAGTACGGCATCCGCAATGTCAACGACAGCTACCGGGAAAAATACGGGCTTACTTCGCAGCTTCTGCATGCCGTCAGGCTCTGCATCCCCGGGAGCGTCGGCGCACTTTCCGGTCTGTCCGGCAAATCCATCACGGCTCCTCTGCCGGAGCTGTTTGTGAGGATCTGTGAAGATAAGAAGATAAAAAGGAGCTGTTTAACATGGCCACATGGGGCTCAAGAGGACTTAGAGGTTCCACACTAGAAGAATTTGTCAATCACACAAATGCCCGCTATACTGAGATGGGACTCGCTCTGATCCAGAAGATCCCCACTCCCATCACGCCGGTGAAGATCGATCAGGCGAGCCGCCATATCACTTTGGCTTATTTCGACAAGGTCAGTACAGTCGATTACATCGGTGCGGTCCAGGGGATCCCGGTCTGCTTCGACGCCAAGGAATGTAGTGTCGATACTTTCCCCCTCCAGAACGTCCACGAACATCAGATGGACTTTATGGGGAAATTTGAGAAGCAGGGCGGCATCTCTTTCGTCCTGATATACTATAGTTCCAGAGACGAGCTGTATTATATGAAGTATGAGCAGATCCTCCGATTCTGGGAGCGGGGCAAAAGCGGAGGACGCAAAAGTTTTCGCTATGAAGAACTGGAGCCCGGATGGTTCATGGAACTCAGGCAGGGATATTTTGTACCGTATCTGGATATGATCCAGAAAGATCTGGACGGCAGGGATTGACAGCAATACCCAAAGCCCGTATAATTACAGAGTGATTTAACATAGTAGCACATTAAAGTGAAAGAGGAGAGCATATGGAACAGAAACTTCACACACCGGAGGGCGTCCGGGACATTTACAACAGTGAATGTGAAACCAAACTTGCACTTCAGAAAAAATTAAATACCGTACTCCATCTGTACGGATATAAAGATATACAGACACCGACATTTGAATATTATGATGTGTTCCGCGAGGAGATCGGTTCTACGTCTACTCAGGAGCTTTACAAATTCTTTGACCGGGAGGGCAATATCCTCGCGCTCAGGCCTGACATCACGCCGTCTGTCGCACGGGCGGCGGCCACGCTGTTTGAGAATGAAGATCTTCCGATCCGACTCTGCTATGCGGGAAATACATTTATCAATCACACGAGCTATCAGGGACGCTTAAAGGAAAATACCCAGCTTGGCGCAGAGCTGATCGGCCTTGATTCCATCGAGGCGGACGCTGAGATGATCGCCATGGTAGTGGACGGACTTAAGAAAACCGGACTGAAAGAATTCCAGGTCAGCATCGGGCACGTGGACTTTATAAAAGGTCTTATGAACGCGGCCGAACTTAAGGAGGACGAGAGCAGAGAGGTGCGCGCTCTCATCATAAACCGTAACTACTTCGGTGTGGAGGAACTGCTTGACAGCAAAAATGTTAAAGAGAGCGTCAGGGATTCGTTCCATATCCTCCCCGAACTGGCAGGCGGATCGGAAGTACTCGAGGAAGCGCTGAAAACAGCCCCTGATATCAACGCGCGCCGGGGCGTTACCAGACTGCAGCAGATCTACCGTCTTCTGAAGCTCTACGGAGCAGAGGACCATGTAACTTTTGATCTGAGTATGTGCGGAAGCTACGGCTATTATACCGGCGTCATCTTCCGCGCGTATACGTACGGTACCGGCGACGCAGTCGTCCGGGGAGGACGGTATGACAATCTTCTCGCCAAATTCGGGAAAGACACGCCGTCGATTGGTTTTGCCATTATCCTTGACGAATTGATGAGTGCGCTGAACAGGCAGAAGATCGCAGTGGAGACGGTGCGCCAGAATCTGATCGTCTATACCGGGGAAACAGAAGAACGCGCTATATCCCTTGCGTGCAGTTTCCGTGGAAAAGGAAGAAATATCGAGCTGCTCAAACGGGAGACAGAGGAAGAAAGAGAGATCTACGAGGAACATGCGCGACGGACAGGAGTGTCCGCCATGCTGTATCTCAGGGACGACGGGAAGATCGAGATGGTCAACCTCAAGACCGGCGAAGAGAAACTTGTTGATCTGTAGGAGCAGGATTAAAGGAGCATAACTTATGAGATATCTGACATTTGCCCTGACAAAAGGGCGCCTGGCGAGCAAGACGCTTGAGATGCTTGAGAAGCTCGGCATCACCTGTGACGAGATGAAAGACAAAGAGTCCAGGAAACTGATCTTTACAAATGAAGAACTGAAACTGAAATTCTTCCTCGCGAAAGGACCGGATGTGCCGACTTATGTGGAATACGGCGCGGCTGACATCGGCGTGGTCGGAAAGGACACGATCGTAGAAGAGGGAAGGAAAGTCCACGAAGTGCTCGACCTCGGATTCGGCAGATGCCGGATGTGCGTCTGCGGATATGAGAGCGCAGCCGAACTGCTCAACCGTCATGAGCTTATCCGTGTGGCGACAAAATATCCGAAGATCGCCAAGGATTATTTCTATAATAAAAAACATCAGACCGTAGAGATCATCAAGATGAACGGTTCCATCGAACTGGCGCCTATCGTGGGGCTTTCCGAGGTGATCGTGGACATTGTCGAGACCGGTTCCACCCTGAAAGAAAACGGACTTGTCGTTCTCGAGGAGGTGTGCCCCCTGTCCGCCCGTATGATCGTGAATCCGGTCAGCATGCGGATGGAAAACGACAGGATCAGGAAACTGATCACAGACCTCAGAGCTCTGCTGCGCGAAGAACAGTAATATAATTTACGGGCGATGCCCGATACGCAGGAGGTTAAAATGCGAATCGAAAAACTGGATGAAAATACAAAAAAAAATCTGCTCGAGACGCTGCTCAGACGCAGTCCGAACAGTTACGGGAAATATGAGGACAGCGTCCGCGAGATCCTCGATACAGTAAAGGAAAAAAGAGATCAGGCCCTGTTTGAATATACAGAGAAATTTGACGGCGCGAAGATCGATGCCGGCAATATTCTCGTGACGGAATCTGAGATTAAAGAAGCTTATGAAAACACAGATCCGGAACTTGTCGGGATCATACGCAGAGCGCTTGAGAATATTAAGTCTTACCACGCAAAACAGATGCAGTACAGTTGGTTTGACAGCAAACCGGACGGAACAATCCTCGGGCAGAAAGTGACGGCCCTGGCCAAAGTAGGCGTCTACGTGCCCGGAGGAAAAGCCGCCTACCCTTCTTCAGTACTTATGAACATCATGCCGGCCAAAGTCGCGGGGGTGGAAGAGATCATCATGGTAACACCGCCGGGAAAAGACGGAAAAGTGACGCCCACAACGCTTGTCGCCGCAAATGAGGCGGGAGCCGACCGTATCTATAAAGTGGGCGGCGCCCAGGCGATCGCCGCACTTGCCTACGGAACAGAGAGTATCCCGAAAGTGGACAAGATCGTAGGCCCTGGAAATATCTATGTGGCCCTTGCAAAGAAAGCGGTATACGGCCATGTGAGCATCGACTCCATCGCCGGCCCCAGTGAGATCCTCGTACTTGCAGACGAGACGGCCAATCCGAGATACGTCGCGGCCGATCTGCTCTCTCAGGCGGAGCACGACGAGCTTGCAAGCGCGATCCTTGTGACAACGAGCGAGAAGCTGGCGCACGAGGTGTCAGACTGGACTGACCGCTTTATCAGTGAACTCTCACGAGGCGATATCATCCGGAAGTCGCTGGACAACTATGGGCATATCCTTGTGGCGGATACCCCTGACGACGCCATCGACGCTGCAAACGAGATCGCATCGGAGCACCTGGAGATCGTAACGGTCAATCCTTTTGAAGTGATGACGAAGATCCGCAATGCAGGAGCCATCTTTATCGGAGAATACTCCAGCGAGCCGCTGGGAGACTATCTTGCCGGACCGAACCACGTACTGCCGACAAACGGGACTGCAAAATTTTTCTCCCCGCTTTCTGTGGATGACTTTATCAAGAAGTCCAGCATCATCTCATACTCAAAAGACGCGCTGGAGAAGATCCACACAGATATCGAGAAGTTTGCCGGGGCAGAACACCTGACCGCCCATGCCAATTCCATCAAAGTGCGGTTTGACAGGAAAGAATAAAGGAGGCTGCCATGGAAAAAAGAATCGGGACATGTACAAGGAAAACGAAAGAGACAGATATCGGCCTGACCATCAATCTGGACGGACAGGGGATCAATCAGATCGATACCGGAATTCCTTTTTTCGATCATATGCTGGACGGATTTGCCCGCCACGGCCTGTTTGACCTGAACGTGAAAGTGACGGGAGATCTGGAAGTAGACAGCCATCACACCATCGAAGATACCGGAATCGTACTGGGGCAGGCGATCTCCGAAGCTCTTGGGGATAAGGCGGGAATCAAAAGATACGGATATTTCATCCTTCCCATGGATGAGATCCTTGCACTTTCGGCTGTTGATCTGTCAGGGCGTCCATATCTGAAGTACGACGCTGAATTTACCATGCCTGCACTTGGCGCTCTTGACACAGAGATGGTCCGGGAGTTTTTCTACGCCGTCTCTTACAGCGCCGCCATGAACCTTCATCTGAAGATCATGGAGCCGGGCAATAACCATCACATGGCGGAAGCACTGTTCAAGGCTTTCGGGAAAGCACTCGATATGGCTGTTTCAGAAGAGCCGCGGATCAGGGAAGTCTGGTCTACCAAAGGAAAACTTTAACAAAGGAGAATTGATATACATGAGCTATAAAAGACTGACTCCGTGCATATTCATCGACGGAGGAAAGGCGGTGCAGTGGTTTGACGACAGGACGCTTCTTTCTGACGACGTTGTCGGACTGGCAAAGCAGTACTGTGACAGAGGCGCTGACGAGCTGATCGTTTTTGACCTGTCTGCATCTGATGAGGAGCACGATGAAGCGATCGACATGATCAGGAAGATAAACCGCGTGATCAGTATTCCGATGATCGCCGGAGGAAATATAAGACGTGTGGAGGACGTGAAAAAGATCCTCTATGCCGGCGCAAAGCGGGCTGTCCTTAATTTCTCAAAGTCACTGTCAATGGATCTCATCGAAGAGGTGTCCAAGAGGTTCGGCAAAGAGAGGATCGCTGTCTCCCTCAATGACTTTGACGCGCTGTTTAAACAGCAGCACCTGATTGAGGAGTACAGCACGGAGATCGTGTTCATGCACCGTCTCGATCTGAACTCTGTCATGAATATCACAAAACTTCCGTGCGTCGTGCTCACGGATACAATGGAGCAAAGTGAGATCTTAAGAATCTTAAAATGCGACGGTATCAAAGGGGTATCCGGTCTCTTTATCAGCAGTCTGAACATGGATTTCAACGAATTTAAAGAAATCTGTTCCGATGAGGGCATCAGGATGACGTCATTTGAGAGCATGCTGGATTTCTCGGAGTTCAAACTGAATTCTGACGGACTGATCCCGGTCATCGTGCAGGACTATAAGACGAATGAAGTCCTTATGATGGCATATATGGACGAAGATGCCTTTGACCACACGGTCAAGACCGGACGTATGACCTATTACAGCCGCAGCAGGAAATGTCAGTGGGTGAAAGGAGAGACGTCCGGCCATTTCCAGTATGTCAGATCACTGGCCATTGACTGTGACAAAGATACTCTGCTGGCAAAAGTCGAGCAGATCGGAGCCGCATGTCACACCGGCAACCGTTCCTGTTTCTACACGACGATCGTGGGCGCTGATTACGACGCCAGGAACCCGCTTCAGGTCTTTGAGTCCGTATACAATACGATCGTGGACCGCAGAGAGCATCCAAAAGAGGGCTCTTATACAAACTATCTGTTTGAAAAAGGAATCGATAAGATATTAAAGAAAGTAGGAGAGGAATCGACCGAGATTGTGATCGCCGCCAAGAATCCGAATCCCGAGGAGATCAAATATGAGATCGCCGACTTCCTGTACCACGCTATGGTGCTCATGGTGGAAAAAGGAGTCACATGGGAGGATATCACAAACGAACTGGCAGACAGATAAGGAACAGCAGCTCTGAGGTTCTAAGGAAGCGTACAGGGACATAAAATATAATAACTATATTTTATTCCCCCTGAGGTTATCATGAATGATTCGGAAATGCGCCGCAGAGAACTGTTGAGACAGGCCCGCAGGCTGTATGATGACAAAAAAGACATGCCTGCCGTGCATCCAAGATACGGGAGGATCTATCACGAGCTGTACCAGGACAACACAGAAGAACAGGAGACATCCGGAGGGACATTTTACATACGTCTGGTGATCGGGATCCTCTGCTTTGTCTGCTTCGTGTATATGGATCAGAGCAAGGCAGAGATCGCACAGGTGAACAGTACAGCCATTTTAGAGCAGATTGAGAAAGAAGTGGATGCCGACGCGATCATAGAAGCATGGAAAAACCTGTAGTGCTTTATGAAATATCAACAAATTTCACGAATGTTTTTTGTCTACTATTTTTATAGACAAATACATCAACATCTGATATGATATTTAAAGTCAAAATGAATGAGCGAAAAGGTTTGTTACTGAAATATCATTATCGTCAGGCAAGACCTATAATCCGGGAAAACAGACCGGATTATAGGTCTTTTTTATAATAATTTGTTATTTCCAGGAGGCTGCGGGGATGAGAGTGAGTAAAATACTGAATAACAATCTTGTGCTGTCAAAAAACGAAAACAATGAGGAGATCATCGTAAAGGGTCTTGGAATCGGATTCCATGCAAAACGAGGGGACAAAATCGACGAATCGCTGATTGAAAAAATCTTTTATCCGGAAAATCATCAGAACAGTATTCAGATGCAGCAGTATCTTCTGTCCATTCCTGAAGAATACTTTGATTTTGTCCAGAAGTTCGTAGACCAGGTCAGGGAAGAGGCGCCGGATCTTCGGCTGAACAACAACATTTACCTTTCCCTGAGCGACCATATCATGGGAACCGTGGAGCGCTTCGGGAACGGAATCAGCCTGAAAAATATTCTCCTGCTCGATATTCAGCAGCTTTACAAAAAGGAATATGCGTATGGATTAAAAATGGTAGAGGAGATCAACCGGGCATTTCATCTGGAACTTCCCGTCGATGAGGCCGGATTTATCGCCCTGCATTTTGTAAACGCAGAAGAAGGGCAGCAGAACAATGACAATTATAAGATTGCCATGATCGTAAGCCAGATTCAGGAGATCGTAAAGAATTATTTTTCGGATATTACATTCAATGAGTCAAGCCTTTACTATCAGAGATTCCTGACACACCTGAAATATTTTGCTCAGAGATACTTTCATAAAGAACTCCAGTATGATGAGGACGAAAATCTATTTCTGCTCGTTCAGGAACAGTGCCGGGAAGCATACGGATGTGTAAAGCTTATTTATCTTATGATGGAAGAAAAGTACCATTATGCACTGAGTAAAGAAGAGATGACGTATCTCTCCATCCATATCCAGACCAATGTGGATAAATCACGTGCTGCGGCGAAAAAAACATCTGCTGCAAAAGAAGATACAATTCATTAAACTATATAAATCGGTTTGTACTGGCTTGTGACTGATGTGTACGGCCGGCATATCGGGCAAGACCTTTCAATAAATAAATTTTATTTAAAAGGAGCACAGCCATGAAAAAAAATTATGGAGAATCAGCAGAAAAACTGGTTCAGGCACTGGGAGGAAAAGAAAACATCACACGCGTCTTTCACTGTATGACACGGCTTCGCTTTTATGTTAAAGACAGAAGCAGGATCAATGAGGAAGAGATCAAAAAACTTCCTGAAATCTCCGGTATAAACTGGCATCAGGATCAGTTTCAGGTGATTGCGGGAAATGAAGTCAACGAAATGTATGCGGAACTTGTAAATATGGGCGTCCCGAACGACGACACCGACACTTCGCAGAAACCGGCGGGAAAGAAAAGCATCGGTTCTGCGATCATCGATTCCATCACCGGATGTATGACGCCTATGATTCCTGCCCTTACCGCAGCCGGTATGATCAAGGTCGTACTTACCCTTCTCACCACTTTTCACCTGGTAAGTGATTCGTCCAGCACGTATCAGGTCATCTCTTTTATCGGAGATGCAGCGTTTTACTTCATGCCGTTTCTGATCGCTGCAAACGCCGCAAAAGTATTTAATGTCAATCAGTCGCTGGCGCTGATTATTTCAGGCGTATTTCTTCATCCGAGCTTTACGGCTATGATAGAGTCAGGTGATCCGATCACCTTTTTCTCTGTCCCGGTTACACCGACAACTTACAGCTACTCGGTGATCCCGGTCATCCTGATGGTATGGATCATGTCTTACATTGTGAAACTGGTTGACAGGATCACGCCGCGCATCGTAAAGCTGATCCTGCACCCGACACTGGTCATTCTGATCAGCGCACCGATCGCTATCATCGTTGTCGGTCCTCTGGGAGGAATCATAGGCGACGGACTTGCAGTTGCCATTAACTTCCTGTCTACCAGACTTGGATTCATCATTGTCGGCATTCTTGCAGCGGCATTCCCGTTCATTGTCATGACCGGTATGCACCATGCGCTTACACCGATCGGTCTGAATGCGGTTGCCACAGGCGGAGACACACTTATCTTTGTCTCACAGGTATGTTCCAATATAGCACAGGGAGGCGCGTCGCTTGCAGTAGCAGTACGTTCAAAGGATAAGAATATGAAACAGCTTGCCAGCGCGTCCGGAATCTCTGCTCTTATGGGAATTACTGAGCCTGCGCTCTACGGCGTTACTCTGAAGCTGAAACACCCTGTAGTTGCTGCTGCGATTGCAGCCGGTATCGGAGGTATCATCGGCGGACTTCTTCAGGTAACGCTCTACATTGCACAGAACTGTATCCTTGCGATCCCGGCGTTTATCGGGGATAATGGAATGATGAATTTCTTCTATGGACTTATTATGATTGTTGTTTCATTTGCAGGCGCGTTTATCCTTACACTGATTTTTGGGTTTAAAGATGATCCGGAAAGTCTGGAAAGCAGCAGTGACAATGAGAAAAAAATGACAGAGTCAGATACAAAACCTCTGGTAGAAAAAATACAGATCCTTGCGCCTGCTACAGGCACTGTAAAAGATATTACCGATGTCCCTGACAAAACATTTGCCGATAAAGTACTTGGAGACGGAGCGGCGGTCATCCCTGCCGAGGGGAAAATCTATGCCCCGGCTGACGGTACAGTTGTAAATATCATGGATACGAAACACGGAATCATGTTCAGGACTTCTCAGGGAGTAGAACTTCTGATCCACATTGGACTTGAGACAGTAAACCTGAAAGGAAAGTATTTCACTTCACATACAGAAAACGGCGCACAGGTCAAAGCAGGAGACCTGCTCGTAGAATTTGACCTGGAAGCCATTAAGGCAGACGGATATAATCCGGTTACTCCGATCGTTGTCACCAATGGAGACGATTATATCCGTTCCGTAAATATGGTAAAATCCGGTGAGAAAGTCGCGCACGGCGACTGTCTGCTTACAATCGTATAATATAGTTCAAATAAAAAACAATCAGGAGGACTATCATGATGATCCAGAAAAAAATGCCAGAGAATTTCCTGTGGGGCGGCGCCACAGCAGCGAACCAGTATGAGGGCGGCTGGGACGAGGACGGGAGAGGCCCGTCCATCGCCGATATCCTGACAGGCGGGAGTGTAGACAAAGAACGCCGTCTCACCGTACCGGAGCCTGTTGAGGGAGAGTTCTATCCCAACCATGAGGCGACAGATTTCTACCATCACTACAAAGAGGATATCGCTCTTTTCGGAGAAATGGGATTTAAGGTTTACCGTTTCTCGGTTTCATGGTCAAGGATCTTCCCCAACGGCGACGAGGAGACGCCCAATGAGAAAGGACTGGAGTTCTACGATAAAGTCATTGACGAACTGGAGAAATACGGGATTGAGCCTCTGATCACAATCTCCCATTATGAGAACCCACTGCATCTCTCCCTCGCTTACGGTGGATGGAAGAACCGCAGGCTTATTGATTTCTATCTGCGTTTTGCAAAGGTGCTCTTTGAACGCTATAAGGGGAGAGTAAAATACTGGCTCACTTTTAACGAAATCAATATGCTGACTGAACCGTTCGGCGCTGTATTCTGTGCCGGTATGCTCGATGAGGCGGATAACAACGAAGAAACACGCTATCAGGCTATGCATCATCAGCTCGTGGCCAGCGCACTTGCCGTGAAGATGGCCCATGAGATCGATCCGGAGAATAAGCTCGGATGTATGCTTGCATACCACAACGGATATCCTTATACCTGCCATCCGAAAGATGTATTCTTTGCACAGCAGTACTGCCAGATCCACAACTCCATCGCAGGAGATGTACACGTCCGCGGAGCTTACCCGGGATTCGCATACCGCTATTTTGCAGAACACGATATGCACATTGTAATGCTCCCTGAAGATGCGCAGATCCTGAAAGAGGGTACTGTAGACTTTGTCAGCATCAGCTACTATTCAAGCAACTGTGTAAGCCTCACTCAGGAAGGAGCAGAGACGACTCAGGGCAATGGAACCGTTAATATCAGGAACCCATATCTGAAAGCCTCTGACTGGGGATGGCAGATCGATGCATTAGGCTTAAGATACGTGCTCAATCAGATTTACGACCGTTATCAGATTCCGATCATGATCGTAGAAAACGGGCTTGGAGCAGTAGATGAGATCACGGAAGACGGACAGATCCATGATGATTACCGCATCGACTATATGCGTCAGCATATCGGGGAAATGAAAGAAGCAGTCTGCGACGGCGTCGATCTGATGGGATATACCTGCTGGGGATGCACAGATGTCGTCAGTGCTTCCACTGGAGAAGTAAAGAAGCGTTACGGACTTATCTTTGTCGATAAATACGACGATGGGACAGGAGATATGTCGCGCAAACGGAAAGATTCATTCTACTGGTATAAGAAAGTGATAGAAAGCAACGGAGAAATCCTGTAAAATAATAACAGAGCATCGGACCGCCGGACTCATACGAAGCTCGGCGGTCCTTTTTAAATAATATTTCAGAAAAGGAAGGAAAAATCAATGGATAAAAAATGGTGGAAAGAAAGTGTCGTGTATCAGATCTATCCGAGAAGTTTTAAGGACAGCAACGGGGACGGGATCGGAGATCTGAACGGTATCACGGAAAAGCTGGATTATTTAAAAGAGCTGGGGATCGATGTGATCTGGCTCTCGCCGGTCTACCAGTCGCCCAATGACGACAACGGCTATGATATCAGCGACTATTGTGCGATCATGGAAGAGTTCGGCACGATGGAGGATTATGACAGGATGCTCGATGAGGCGCATAAGAGAGGCATCCGTATCGTCATGGATCTTGTGGTAAATCATACTTCAGACGAACACAAATGGTTTATCGAGAGCCGGAAGTCAAAAGATAACCCTTACAGGGATTACTATATCTGGCGTCCGGCAAAAGACGGAAAAGAGCCGAACAACTGGGGATCCTGCTTCTCCGGTTCCGCATGGGAATACGACAGTACGACCGGTATGTATTATCTCCATCTGTTTTCCAAAAAGCAGCCGGATCTGAACTGGGACAATCCGAAAGTAAGAAGAGAAGTTTTTGACATGATGAACTGGTGGCTGGACAAGGGTGTGGACGGATTCCGAATGGATGTAATCAGTTTAATCTCCAAGGATCAGACATTTCCGGACGGTGTGCCGGGAATTAACGGATACGCAAGCTTCAACGAGCCTGCCAACGGTCCCCATGTCCACGAATACCTCCAGGAAATGAGAAGAGAAGTGCTGGACGGCAGAAACACTCTTACTGTAGGCGAATGCTCTGGAGTTACGCTGGAAGAAGCAAAAAAATATGCCCGAAGCGACGGGAAAGAGCTGAATATGGTATTTCAGTTCGAGCACATGGACGTGGACGCCGATGGCGCAAACAAATGGTCGGATAAAAAGATGGATCTGCGCGACCTGAAGTCAATCCTGACAAAATGGCAGAAAGGTCTTGATACGATCGCGTGGAACAGCCTGTTCTGGGAGAATCACGATCAGCCCCGCTCTGTGTCAAGATTCGGAAACGACAGGGAGTACCGTGAACTGTCCGCCAAAATGCTGGCCACCTGTCTTCACATGATGCAGGGTACTCCTTACGTCTACCAGGGCGAGGAACTGGGCATGACAAATGTGCCGTTTCAGGATATCTCTGATTTCCGCGATCTTGACAGTATCAATGCCTTTCATGAACTGGTCGGACAGGGCGTGTTCACTGAGGAAGAGATGATGAAATATCTGCGCTACAAGAGCCGCGATAACGCCCGCACACCGTTCCAGTGGGATGATACGGATAACGCAGGATTTACGTCAGGCACGCCGTGGATCATGGTAAATCCGAACTACAGAGAGATCAACGCCAAAGATCAGATGGAACGAGAAGACTCTGTCTTCCGCTATTACCAGAAACTGATCCGTCTCAGAAAAGAGCATGAGATCATCGTATACGGCAGTTATGATCTGCTCCTGCCGGACGACAGGGAACTCTATGTATATACGCGTACACTTGGAAA
This sequence comes from uncultured Mediterraneibacter sp., assembly GCA_944375765.1. Classification (GTDB taxonomy): domain Bacteria; phylum Bacillota; class Clostridia; order Lachnospirales; family Lachnospiraceae; genus Mediterraneibacter. The sequence continues at coordinate 12,792 of CALWAR010000132.1, forward strand.
CGAAAAGCTGCTCGTGATCTGCAATTTCTATGGGAATACGCGGATGTTCGCACTTCCTGAAAGGTGGACGAAAGAGAACTCAGAAATCCTGATCGGAAATTATGATGATATCTCCTGTGTAGAGAATACGATAACGGTGCGCCCCTATGAGGCGCTCGTCTTGAAAATGAAATAAATCTGTGTTTTGTAAGGATCCCAGAGACAACAAAGACACGTCGAGAAACACTGTGGGGAAAAATGCAGAAAATAGGATAAGTTGGAGTGGCAATGTATTTTTCGGTATGTTGCCTCTCCTTTTTTGATTGGAGATAGAGGATGAAAAAAGATCAACAAGAGAACTAGCCATTGTAAAATGATACAAATTGATAAAATTGTCTCTTGGACAATCTAAATTGTGTGTTAAACATTATGTATTGACTTTAATTTCTACAACACATAGATTATTAAAAGAAGCACTTGTTCAGTATGATATTTTATAGCTTATACTATTTGGATAATATATAATGGGAGAAGTGAATGAAAAAAAACAGCATACTTACATTAGTAAATGTTTCAAAGACCTATAATCAAGAAATGCATGCTAAAGATGCAGTAGCTGCAGTGAATTTCTCAATTCCTAAGAATGATTTTTGTGTAATAATGGGAGGATCAGGATCCGGTAAAACGACATTACTAAACCCCGATATAGGACTGGTCAGAAACTATATATCCAGAATGTAGTGTTGATTATGCTGTCTTCTTTATCTTGTCGGGATGCTCCGCAGCAAAGCGCCTGCAGTGCTCTTCCGGAGTGATGATCTCAAA
>CALWAR010000133.1 GCA_944375765.1 uncultured Mediterraneibacter sp.
GTATAGTTACTCAACTGGTTATAATACTGCTCAAGCGAAGTTGCCAGTGTCTGCAGGCTGTTCCTGTCTATCGTGTCAGGTGTTTCCGTAACAGGCGTATCTGTGCCTGTGCCGGGCGTTTCCGTTCCTGTGCCGGGTGTCTCCGTGCCTGTGCCTGGTGTTTCTGTTCCTGTATCAGGCGTTTCTGTTCCTGTTCCAGGCGTCTCCGTTCCTGTTCCAGGCGTTTCTGATCCTGTGCCGGGCGTTTCTGTTCCTGTATCAGGCGTTTCCGTTCCTGTGCCGGGCGTTTCTGTTCCTGTATCCGGTGTTTCCGTTCCTGTATCAGGCGTTTCCGTTCCTGTATCAGGTGTTTCTGTTCCTGTATCAGGTGTTTCTGTTCCTGTATCAGGCGTTTCTGTTCCTGTATCAGGCGTTTCCGTTCCTGTATCAGGCGTTTCTGTGCCCGTGTCGGGTGTTTCTGTGCTCTGCGTGGTAAACTTGACAGACGCCTCAGCCGACGTATTTCCGGCTTCATCCACAGCCTGCACTCCTACATTATATTCTGTGCCTGCCGTAAGCCCCGTCAGTTCATACCGGGTACCTGTAACTGTGACAGCTTCCCCGGCTCCGCCAGTTCTCTGCACACTGTCCTGTTTCTGTCCGTCAAGGAAGACATTGTATCCCCTGACTCCGTTAGTGTCACTGGACTCCGTCCACAGTACTGTCGCACTGTTTTCCGTTACGTCCTCTACCCTCACATTTGTGGGATCGGTTGGAGGATCCTGATCCGGCGCAGTCGTAAGTTCTACAGTTTCTGAGGTGTCAGATTCGTTCCCGACAGCGTCTACCGCTTTCACTGTGACCGCATACCGGGTTCCGGCCTTCAGTCCTTTCAGCGTATATTGCGTCCCTGTGACAGGCCCGTCAAATTTATCGCCGCCCACATATATGTTGTAACCTGTCACCGCCACATTATCCAGGGCCGGCGCCCATGCTATGGTGGCTTCTGTCTCCGTCACTCCCATGCTTCTGACCGCCTGTGGTACATCCGGCGCTTCCTCGTCCGTCACTTCTCTGTTCAGATAGCTGATCTCCGGGGTGATATGGATCGTATTATTTGCTGTGTTGCCGGTGGAAGTTGTGGTCACTCTGATAAAGTCGCCTCTTCTCACAAGGATGCTGTCAAAGCCCGACTTACTGTTCGTCCAGTTGATCGCCTGCTCGTTTATGGCAAGGTTGTTTAACTGAACCGAATCAATCACATCCCCGTTTTTCATAACGCTTACAGTAACGTTTCTGGCTCCGTTGCTGTTATTATTCTGTCTGAAATAAGGTTCGTCGTCTTTAATGGAAAATCTTACATATCCGTCCTTTGGCGCCCGGAACACCATCGCCGCGTCCGTGCCTTCCGGAGAGCCGAGCAGTCCGTCCATATCATCCGTGATCGGATTCTCGGCAGGGCTGCCGTTGTCAACGCCTACCGGCCATGATGCCCCTACCGTCCAGTTCGGCCATCCGGTGTTATCTCTCGTCGAGGTATTCTGCCATTCTCCGCCTGCGCCTTTCTGCTGTGCAAACCATACGTTGCCCTGCGTTCCCTCTGACCCGTTATGCGGTCCTACATAGTCGGCCGTCCAGTTATATGTATTCTTCTCTCGGATCGTAAAATCTTTTGTGGCTCCGCTCTCTGCTGTGATACGCACTGTCATTCCTGCCGACACCGGATCTTTGTCCTCAAGTGCCGCGCCGGAGTTCAAAACAGATATTGTCGCCGTGTCGCTGACTGTGATGTTCTGCTTAAGCTGGCTTACCGTAGTCGGGTTTGACGCTGTATAAGGAACCATAATGTCAGATCCGCTGACCTCATAGTACGTGGATTTCAGGTTATTATCCGTGCTAGCCTGGATGGTATATGTCTCATTGCCCACTCCGTCGGCAGAAAGCTCTACCGTCATGCCGCCTGTTACGAAATCTCCGCTGCCAAGCGCCGTGCCCCCGTCTTTGACCGTAACTGTCACGCCGCCGTCAGTAACTATATTCTCAAGAAATTTCTCCAGTGTCGTGTACCTTGGTATGTCGCTGATCGTCTGGCCTGAGATCGTATATACGTCCGACCTGATGACAAGGGAGATCGATGAGCTGCTCTCCGCCGCCCCTATCTCCGGCACTGCGGTAATGGGCTGTCCAAAGAAATCTTTCTCGATTTTATATCCGTTCTCATCTTTGATGATCTTCCCCCTATTGATCGCTTCCGAGCCGTCCGCCAGCTTATAGCCGTCGAACGCAGTCGACTGTTCCGGATCTTCGTGCTTTCTTGCTTTTCCATCCGTCTCAGGGCCTGTAGGTCCGCTGCCCGCGCTTACAAGCAGCGGTTCCCCTGCGTCCACTTTCACTGCGTTTTGATCCTGTGTGGGCACGTTGGTTACATTGTAATACACATTGTTGTCATACGTCTTGTTGTTGTGGGGATTCCAGTTCGTAACATTTACCGGCTGATCTCCCTCAAAGTAGAAAATGTTGTTTTCTATCTTCACCGGGCCGTTATTACTGTGCATGGTACTCCATATATGATCCAGTCCGTCTTTGATGATGAACGTATTGTTATATACATGCGTATAGCCTGTATTTCCCGCAGGATCCAGGGGGCCCATGTCTTCACGCTGGCTGATATTGTAGCGGAACGTAGTATTTACAGAGTTTACTCCGCAGAACATGATCGTGCTGGCCGTATTCCCATGGCTGTAATTGTACTGGTAATTCGTCCCGTCTCCATAGTCCGCATCCCACGGCTGCCCGTCCCCGTTCCCGCTGAAAGCGTTCTGCGTTCTGAAGCACTCGTTGTACTGGAATACAGCGTCCTTGCACATCCATGGCCAGATGCCCGCCGCAACTCTTCCTGCGGAGACGTCCTGAAACTGTCCGGTCGGATTGCCCTGGGTATTGAGTCTCGGCTGCCGTTGTGAGTAATCTGTCGTATTGATCTGTTTTGCCGCGCCATCGGATACATTGTACTGTACGAGAGGCCTGTCCAGATACATCGTTGTGATCGCGTCGCCTCCCACATTGGTCAGATAGTTGTTCTCTATGAGCACATTGGTCGATCCGTATTCCTTTATCGCGCTGTCGCTTATCTCCGCGCTGTCGTCGAGCATGTCCCAGTTGTATGTATATCCCACCGCGATTCCCCAGCGGCTCACTGTGTCCAGACGGCAGTTCCTGATCTCCACGCCGTCGTATCTGGAGATTCCCGTCTGACCTTGATCTGTCGGCTTCTCAACGATAAAGTAAATGCCTCCGTTTGCCATATGCTTATTGTAGACATTTCCATCCACGTCATGGATATACAGGTCGTCCAGTACGATATGCTCCAGCGTTCCCTTGTCCTGGGCCACTGCCGCCACGCCGGTCCTGTCCATACATGTCACATCATTATACTGTTTTGCCGATTCCTCTTGCGGATTGCCCTCTGTATCCCTGTCGTTTGTCAGCTCCAGTCCGCTTATCTCGATGTACTCCACGTCCTCGAGAAGTATCGTAGAGGAAACCGTGCCGTGCCACTTGTGGTTCTGATTGTCCAGCGGCTTCCCGTAATCCTGCTGCCACTGCCCCTGGCCGTTGGCGTTGATCTTCGGTTTCGCTCCGTCGCCGTAGGTGGAGATTTTGATCGGCGCTCCCTTGCTTCCGCTTCCTTTTATATGAAGCGCCTGGCTCTCAAAGACTGAGTCTGTCTTGAGCAGCACCTGGTCGCCAGGCCCCAGCGTCAGGCTGTTGATCTTATTCAGCGTCTTGAACGCCTGATCCTGTGAAGTTCCGTCATTGTTGTCGCTTCCACTTTCAGAGTCCACATAATAGGTCTTCCCTGTAGTTGCCGCCGCCGGCTCTGCATACGCCGTATATGCAGGGACAAGCGATGCTGCAGGCATCCCTGCAAGCAGCAGGGCCATAACTCCTCCCAACCATCTCTTTTTCATACTCTTCTCTCCTTTGCTTACTCTATATTCTTCAAAATGAACTCGGACGCGGCCTCCATGTCTCCGTCCACTTTAGAATTCTCCACCCGGCTCATGACCATATCGTCATACTTCTGCTCACGTACTTCCCTTTCCACTGCAACCCTCGCCATGTCCAGGTCCGCTTTCTCCCCGTTCTCCCCGTATATCCAGTCACGGCTGTTATAGTGCTCGAGCACTTCCTCTTCTGTAAGATCCATGCCCTCCCGCGAGTCGTCATTGCAGTACGTCTCTTTCAGGGAACTCATCTCGTACTGGAGATACAGGTCAAAAGTATACTCTTGCAGGCCGTAGATCACTTCTCCATTACTGCTTTTCTCGCTCCGGCGGGCATTCTCGTCCTCCCAGCGCTTTTTGATGGCTTCATATCCCGCGTCGTCTACGTCCTGGTTTTCCTTTGCAATGTCATATACGGCATGTATGTATTTGAGTCGTTCCACAGTGTTCCCGGCCAGTATCTCATACCCGGCGCGGCCGCCGTACTCTCCTGTCCAGAACTCTTCATCGTAGTCTGCCCCGTATTCCTGCTGTATCTGGACTTTTGTGTCATACTCCACTGACTCCATGCAGCTAAGGTATTCCTCTGCGCTGATGTCTCTCCCGTTTATGGCGATATCCGGCCCTGACGTCCTCCGGGAAGCTGCGGCTACTGCTACTGCTGCGGCTGCAGCCACAAGGACGGCCCCCGCGATAATGGCCAGCAATATTTTCCGTTTTCCCATAGTCTGCACCCTTTCCAACAGAGCATCTTCTTTATGGGATAATTATAGCAATCCGCCGGTTTACAGTCTTGGCTCTTCTGACTATTTCCACATACATATTTGTCATATTCGGAACTTGCAAAAAATTATAATTATTTGCTCCCTGTTGTCAGATTTTATGTTATTATTTTATATAACAGACGCCGGGGCCAAAAGATCCAGGCCCACATGAGCCTGCATCCTCAGGCATCGTAGTTGGAGGCTTTTGACCCCGGCGTCATATAAAGGGATATTTCTGACGTACTGAAAAAAAGGAGATGACCGATATGAAATCTGAAAATCTTTACGCTTCTAAATACGGGGGGGGGTATTTTCGTAACGACCGTCCACACGGCGGTAAAGATGTTATGCCGGATAAAATGCCCGGAGTGATGCCGCTCTCTGACTCGGTCCTCACAGGGGCCCTCAGAGAATCCAGAAGCGCGGGATATATCTTTCCCCGGCACATGCACTCCACGGTGGAAATCTACCGCATCCTGTCCGGCGAGTGTTACATGGACATCCAGTCAAAGACCGTGCGCTGCGCAGAGGGCGACTTTATCATGATACTCCCGGACTGTGTACATTCTCTCTGGCTCACAGAAGAAGCCGGCTGTTCGTTCCAGCATGTACACTTTAATCCCGGACTTTTCTCAAAGATCGTACTGGAAGACGACGGGATCCAGCCCGTCACATTGCTTCATGCAGTTTTGTTCAATTCGCAGTCCTGTTACTATTTTCCGTCGGATCCTGCCATTGACAGGATGCTCGGTAAACTCATAAGTCTTTATTCATCGGCGGACAGCCTGTTCTCCGCCGCCAACATCAATGTCACGCTCATGCATCTGATGCTGCACATCATCGACAGGAACGCCCCTGACCACAGTTTTGCGTCGCTGCACCGTCAGAACAGCTATGTGGCCTATACGCTGGATTATATCAGGGAACACTATGAAGAGAAGATCCTGCAGGAAGATATCGCCCGCCAGTTACATATCTCAGACCGCTATCTCCGCAGACTGTTCAAAACATATATGGGGCTTCCTCTTTCCAGCTATATCAGCATCTACCGGATCAACCGGTCCATAGAACTTATGCAGGACAGCTCTCTTTCTCTGACAGATATAGCGCTCCGGGTTGGTTTCAACAACTCGCAGTACTACTCGAAAGTATTTATGAAAACGGTAAATACGACGCCGTCTCAATATAGAAAATTTATCAGAAAATAGCTTTTTATATCGCTCTATTTTTTATTCTGCTGTTCCTGAAGCCGTTTGATAAGAATATATATCAGTTCCTGATTTGTGCGGTTCAGACTGGCGTATGCGAGGAAAGCGTCCATCCTCTGGCCTATATTCTTTTCGATCTCTATCCTGTACTCTTCTGTGATCCGCGAGTCTGACAGTTTCAGTATGTAATCCGCCGATACATGAAACAGTCTGGAGAGGTCCACCAGTATATCGGCCGGAAGACAGTTTTTGCCGTTTTCTATCCGGCTTATCGTCTGCTGAGAGACATTTATCATATTCGCAAGGTCCGTCTGCCTCAGACCTCTCTCCTGTCGCAATTCCCTAATCCGGTTATCCAAAGTATCTCTCACACCCTTTAGTATTTTATATTTATTGTATCTGATAAAATTGAGTGTGATATCCAAATGCAATGTATCGTTGCACTCATATTTAGGATATCTGGGACCGCATACGCCAATTGATGATAAAATAATCCCAAAAAAGGCATGGGGTACAGATGAAAGAACGTATAGAAAATATCATCGGGGAAAATATACGCACCCTGCGGAGAGCAAGAGAGATCAACCAGACGACGCTCGCCGCCGAACTCCATATCCGGAGGCAGTCGATATCCGCCTATGAGCGCGGCGTCACTCTGCCCGATATCTATGTGCTCATACGGATCGCCGACTATTTCGGGATATCTCTCGATGATCTTACCGGGCGCTCCGGAGCCTCTTCCCGAAAGCGCGGCTCTGCAAAAGAATAAAAAGGGCATCTCTCATCTGTTCCTGATGAAAGAATGCCCTTTTTTACTCCTTTGTCCATCTGTGGACGATATCCGTTCCGGGACTCACAAGATCCATCTTCGCCGCATCTTCACTCAGAGTATATCTGTACTCAAGAGATCCTCCCTCTACGGCAATGCGGAAGAACAGATCCCCGGCCCCGTCCGCAACCACGCTGAAAGTCCCTTCCGTATCCCCGGCCGAACTTTTGATGGTTACTTTGTTGTCTTCATCAAATATATAGCGGTTCCCGCTCTCGTCTGACCACTCGCCCAAAATGCCCGCCGCGCGCTCATCCGCAATGTCCAGAAATTCAAGATCCGCCGGGAGAAATCTCAGATCCTCTCCGCCGTCCAGAGACGTCAGGTCTATCCCGTAACCAGTCTCGTCTATAGAGAGCGCGTACAGCGTCTCATCCCCGGCATCCTCCATGGTGATGCGCAGCGTGATATTGTTCTCGTCGTCAAAGCCGCACTCGAACGTAAACGGGCTGCCGTCTTTTGTCCCGGTCCCGTCTGTATTCAGCACATAGACCTCCTCTGTCCCCTGAACTTTCCATGTGTCCGAGATCACCTTTGTCACTGACTCGCTCGGCAGGCTGACATTGCCGCCCAGCGAATCCTTTACCTCATTTGCGAACTCATCCACCTTTTCTGTCGTCGGTTTCCCTGCTTTTTTCTCATCGCTGCAGCCCGCCAGACAATACCCGGCGGCCAGTGCGACGGTAAGCGCCGCGAATAATACTTTTCTTCTCATTTACAAACTCTCCATCTTTCCTGTTCCGTAGAACACCCTTATCTTTACCATACGCTCCTGCTCCCATCTGTTGTTCACTGCCCCGTTGTCCTGATTATATCATATCTGCCGGGATGCCACCACCTGAATTTTTACTCCTGATTTACCGTATCCGGGATCAAGCGCTAAAAAAAGCAGGAAGCCTGTAAAATAAGGCTTCCCGCTACTTTTTCCGACTGCGGAAGATGTTCGCTCAGGCTCAGTATGACTATTCCTCTTTTTTCTTCAGATCGGGAATGTCGCTTGCTTTTGTTGACGGTTCGGGAGTGTCCTGCGCTATATTCCTGAGAGCGTCAACGGCTTTACTGAATTGTCTGTTTTTAATGTTTTCTCCTGTCCGTGTATGTGTTCCCAGCGCAATATCAGCGGCGGCTTTCGCCAGTCCGAGGGATGCGTGTACATAAGCCTTACCCAATCCAGAAGCGACCTTGCCCGCCTTTTTCAGACGATTTTTGTTTTCCTCTTTCATATCAATTTTCCTTTCCTTTCAAAACTTTATAACATTTCATCCCTGATTGCGTTAAGCTGATTCTGCATAGACTGTGCCTGTGC
>CALWAR010000134.1 GCA_944375765.1 uncultured Mediterraneibacter sp.
GCGACGTTGTTATTGTCCGCAGGCAGGAAGATGCAGAAAGTGGAGACACTGTTATCGCCACTGTAAACGGCACGGATGCCACATGCAAGCGTCTCCGTAAATATCGGGATGGAATAGAGTTGATCGCGACAAATCCAAGCTATGAACCCATGTATTTTTCCAATGATGATGTCGAAAGAAAACCTGTTCGTATCATCGGACGTGTTATGGAGTTAAGGGCAAAATTTTAAGTATAACCTCGGAAGAGATTATATAGTGGTGTTTCTCGGAGGAAAGTGAGGAAAAAGTGAATATGAAAAAGATACTTTTGATGTTTATGATTGTCACAATGATATCATTATCCGCTGTGGCTTGCAGTGAAAACGAAGATACTTCCAAGACAAGCAATGAAGAACCGACGTATAAAGAATTACCAGACTCTCAAAACATCGCTGAGCAAATCAAGGCATCAAATGATAACGTCGGAGAAATAGAGACATTTGACGAGACTACAGATCCCAATGGAAGCCTTGGGCGGCCCGGAGAATATATCAGCAAAGCAGACTTTGAAGATATCCGATTAGATCAATATGGTGAGTATCCTGTTGGTGGAACGATAGAGACTTTTGAAAACGAGTCCGATTGTAACAATCGATATGAATATCTTAAGACATTGCAAGACTCGTCATTGGGAATGCTTGCATTAGATCAATACATATACAAATACGACAAAATAATTATCCGCTTGGAATATGATTTAACTCCTGAGCAGGCTGAAGAATATCATTCGCAGATTGACACAATTATGGCGCAATATCAGGATATCAGTACCCAAGAATCTGATACAGATGAAAGTGCTAACCTTGACGCTCAGGAAGTTGAGGAGCAAGCAGTCGCGGAAACTGAGGCGCAAACAACCACAGAAAATAAGGAACAGGCGGCAACAGAGGATGCAAGTCAGGATTCTATCAATAATGCAACAACAGAGCAACTAAATGCATTGGCATCTGCGGAGAGCTATATTGATCTTATGGGATTTTCCCATAGTGGGTTGATAACTCAGCTTGAATTTGATGGCTATTCAACCGAGGCAGCCACATATGCTGCTGACAACTGTGGAGCCGACTGGAACGAAGAGGCCGCTGAAAGTGCCCAAAGTTATATGGATGTCATGTCATTTTCCCGGCAGGGGCTGATAGATCAGCTTATATTTGATGGATTTACTCAGGAACAGGCTGAATATGGTGCTTCGTCTGTAGGGTATTAAGCAATTAGAAACCGCCCCGGTGCGCCAACACCAGAGCGGGAATACACATCCGAAGATGTGCGATACTTTGGACAAAGATATTGTATCATCTTCGGTGACAGGTGGCAAGAGACCATCTGTTATTTTTATACTCAAAATTCAAAGGAGATGATGTTATGTGGGTAGAACAAACTCAGAAAGGAAAGTACAAGTTCATAGAACGCTACACAGACAGGCTGACGGGCAAATACAGACGGGTTTCTGTTGTACTGGAGAAAAATACCGCACAAGCCCGAAAGCAGGCTCAGGCGGCGCTTACAGAGAAGATCAGACAGGCTCAATCCGGTGAGCCCGAACAGATGACACTCCGCGAGCTTATTGAAAAGTATAGGGAAGAGCAAAAGAAGACTGTTAAGCTTTCAACATACCGCAGGAATTATTTTTTTGGAGAGTCGGTCAAAAATGTATTTGGATCCGATATCCTCATTAATGCACTGACAGCAAGCTATATTCGCGAGAAAATAATTGCCTTAGATCATACGCCTGAACATAAAAATGAACTGATAAAACGCTTCAAAGCAGTCATGAGATGGGGGTATCGTCACGATTATGTGAAAGATGTATCGTATCTGGATAAAATCGAACGATTCAAAACAGATCCTCGCAGAGCAAGAATCGAGGATAAATTTCTTGAGTCATCGGAAGTCGAATCTCTGATCAGCGCCATGAATCTCCCACTTTGGAAGCTGGTCACCCAGATTCTTGTCTTGTCTGGTTTGAGATTTGGAGAATTAGCGGCACTCAAACGAGAAGAGGTAGACACAGGTAAGCGGTTAATCCGAGTAAGCGCTACATATGATGCAAACAACAGAATCGAAACAACGCCAAAAACTGCGGACTCAAAACGTGAGGTATATATGCAGGACGAACTTCTGTCGGCGATTCGACGCGCAAAAGCATTTATGCTCTCTCAACAAATTGCCTCAGGACGCACCACAAGCCTGTTTCTGAGCGATAAGAATGGTGACCATATAAATTACTACACTTATAGAAAATACTTCGGAGAAACGGCCAAAAAAGCGCTCGAACGCGATATTACACCGCATATCCTCCGGCATACCCATGCGTCACTACTAATGGAACAGGGAATTGACATTGATACAATATCTCGAAGACTGGGGCATTCAGACAGCAGGATCACAAAAGAGATCTATCTGCATGTCACAGAAAAACTAAAAGAACGTGAGCAAGAAAGATTAAAAGAATTAAAAATTTTATAATTTGCCCCTTTTATGCCCCTTTTATTTTTATATCATAAAGAAAATCCCGGAAACACCGACTTCATCGGCACTCCCGGGAACTGTTCCAGTGACTCCGAGGGGAATCGAACCCCTGATTCCAGCGTGAGAGGCTAGCGTCTTGACCGCTTGACCACGGAGCCGTATTTATATCCGCTGATCGGTTTCCCTCACAGCGAATATAACTATATCATATACTTTCAGAAGATGCAAGCATTTTTTTATCCTTTTTGCTCCAGATTCATTTTTTCTGCGGAAAGCCCGGCCGCAACTTCCTGCTTTACCATGATCCGGAGCGCTTTCTGTTCATTCCTCACGAACACTTTTTCATGGCTGCCGCCGTATTCCCCGTCTATGGTCCAGGGGATCGCCTCCATGGACTCAAACTGTACAAATCCTGATTTAAACGAATACATACGCTCCGGATTGATCTGTCTGAGCATGATAGCTCCGAGCAGATCGTTGAGCTCCATCGGGGTCTTTGGCGTCTTGAGCAGCGTAACCTCAAACTCACCGTCGTCAAACACTACGTTTGTTCCTATAATCCCCTTAAATCCGCCGACTGACCGGGAATTAGTTACCATTCCGTAGATAAATTCATCCTCTATCTCCTCATCGTCGTGCACGACACGTATTCTGTAGGAAGGTATGTTGAAGATCCTCTTTGCCCCCTCGAGCACATATGCGAGATGTCCCAGGATGTTCTTCATGCTCTGCTTCGTCTCATAGGAAACGTCAGTAAAAAGACCGAACGCCGCTACATATATAAAATAATCGTCATTGAGTCGTCCCACATCGCATGGAAACGGCACTCCGTTCACCGCTGTTCCCGCGGCCTCCAGGATATCTTTGGGTATGCCGAGGCTTGATGCGAAGTCGTTGGTCGTACCTGCCGGGATATATCCCAGAGGCGCGTCATAAGACCGCATCCTCATACCTTTCATCACTTCGTCCAGTGTCCCGTCCCCGCCGCTGCAGACGATAAGATCATATCCATCCGGACAGGCGCTCATCTTTTCTATTCCGTCACGGCATTTCTGTGTGGGATATACTGTCACTTCGTATCCGCCTTTTGTGAAAATGTCAAGGACGTCTGAAAGCTTTGGTTTCAGGGCTCCCGTCCCTGCATTAGGATTATAGATAAACAACATTTTTTTCATAAACTGTCATCCCCCTTTATCCATATGACTGTCCGTCTCCGCGGATCATCTACCACAAAAGGCTGCACGCATCGCACAGCCTCCTTTTCAAACGTCTTTTTCTATATATTCTTATATCTGAGTTTTCACCGGCAAACCGGCAGGATATCTTCCACCTGAGTTATTTTGCATTCTTCGCAAAAAATGTCCTGATTCCGTCCGCCGCTTTCTTCTCGTCCTCGCCATCTGTTACGACAGTGATCTTCTCGCCGTTTTCAAGGCTCAGGCTCATCATCCCCATGATGCTCTTTGCGTTGATGTTCTTCCCGCCAATCTGTATGTACACTTTACTCGCGTACTGGCTGGCTTCCTGAACAAGCAGCGCAATAGGTCTTCCGTCAAATCCTTCTTCTGTCTTAACTACAACAGGTGTTTTAATCATAATAATCCTCCTTGTTCCTGCCTTACCTTATCCGCCATCTCGCTTAGTCTGCGCAGTCTGTGGTTGATCCCGGACTTCCCTACGGGAGGATCAAGAGACGCTCCCAGTTCTTTCAGAGTTGCGTCAGGGTTTTCAAGACGGGCCAGAGCGGCCTCCACCAGATTATCCGGCATATGGTCGAACCCCACTGTATCTCTTAGGTACTTAATGTCCTCAACCTGTTTTACTGCTGCCGACACAGTCTTGTTGATGTTGGCAGTCTCGCAGTTCACCTTCCTGTTCACAGAATTGCGCATCTCTTTTAAGATCCTTACATTCTCAAGTTCCATCAGAGAGACATGCGCTTCCATCACATTAAGGATATCCACTATCTGAGAACCCTCTTTTAAATATACGACAAAGGACCGTTTCCGATTCACGATCTTGGCATCCATCCCGAAACTGCATATCACTTCCTGGATCTGTTCCGCCGATTCCGGCGAAGAGCAGACGATCTCAAAATGATACGACTTCTTCGGATCGCTCATGGAACCTGCCGCCTGGTACGCTCCCCTCAGAAACGCTCTTCTGCAGCATATCTGCTGGATAACGAGCGGACTGAACGGATGGATATCTCCGGTATCCGCCTTATTCCCGCTTATCATCTTCGTCGCCTGCAGGATGCGAAGCGCATCTTCGTGCCGTCTGACAATGACTGCATAGGACACGCTCTGCCGCAGGATGTTTCTCCTGATAGAGATATCAGTTCTAATATTAAATGTTTTTTCTATCAATGTAAAGACTTTTCTTGCAACAAGAAGATTTTCCGAATGTATCTTAATACTGTAATGATCAAAACAGTTGATCACGATCGTTCCGCACATCCCGATAAACGCGGCCAGTTCAGCTATCTGGCAGTGCCTCGCCGGACTGATGTTCCCCGCAAGTTCTTCCCTTACTTTTCCAGAAAAAGACATGATCTCACACTTTCCTTTTTGTGATGGCATCCTTGCCGATATCGCGGTGTTCGATGCGCGCCCCATAGTTTTCCTGCTTTTCAAGCCTCTGGTAGAGCGCGTTGGCAATCGTTACCGAACGGTGTTTCCCGCCCGTGCAGCCGATCGAGATGACGAGTTGATTCTTTCCCTCAAGGATATAGTTCGGGATAAGGAAATCAACCATATCCACGAGCTTTTCGAGAAACATCTGCGACTTTTCGTTTCCCATGACATAGTCCTGTACTTCCGCGTCATTTCCCGTCTTCTCTTTGAGTTCATCGATATAATAAGGATTCGGCAGGAACCTGACGTCGAACACAAGATCCGAATCCTGCGGGATCCCGTACTTGAACCCAAACGACATCACTGTGATATAGAGGCTGCAGAAGCTCTCCCCCTTTACAAATATCTTCTCAAGTTCCAGCCTGAGCTCTCTTGTAAGCATCTTACTTGTGTCCAGGATATACGTCGCGCGCATCTTGAGGAACATGATCTTCTCCCTCTCTTTTGCGATCCCGGTGTCAACACGTCCCGATCCGCTTAAAGGATGCTGCCGCCTCGTCTCCTTATACCGTTTGACGAGCACGTCGTCCTGCGCGTCAAGGAAGAGGATCTCATACTCCGTCTCTTTCGCATCCAGCTCATCGAGCACCTCCTTAAGTCCCGTAAAATCCTGTCCTCCCCTGACGTCTATGCCGAGCGCGATCTTCTTTACTTTCTCTTCAGGCTCACTGAACATCTCCACAAAGCGCATGAGCAGAGGGATCGGCAGGTTATCCACGCAGAAATATCCCATATCTTCCAGCATCTTCAGTGCAGTTGTCTTTCCGGCCCCTGACATTCCTGTCACGATCACAAATCGCATCGGTCAAAACTCTCCTATCCTTTTTACTTCCGGTTCCAGCCGGACTCCTGAATCCTCTTCTACCCGGCGGACTACTTCCGCCATCAGCTCCACGACCTCCGCGGCGGATGCTCCGCCCAGGTTGATCACAAATCCACAGTGTTTCTCCGACACCTGGGCATTTCCGATACGCAACCCCCGCAGGCCTGCGTCCTCGATCAGCTTGCCCGCAAAATACCCTTCCGGTCTCTTGAATGTGCTTCCGGCGCTGCCGAACTCAAGCGGCTGCTTTGATACACGCTTTTCTTTGAGTTCATCCATCCTGGCCTTTATCGTTTCCCGTTCTCCCGGTTCAAGAGCAAGCACAGCCTCCAGCACGATATAGTCCATTTTGGACACGATGCTCGTGCGATATCCCATCTTCATCTCATCTGCCGAAAGCGTGAGTACCTCGCCCCGGGGAGTAAGGACGGAGGCGCATCTGAGCACCTGCTTCATCTCTCCCCCGTATGCGCCCGCATTCATGCGAACCGCTCCCCCCAGCGTCCCCGGGATACCGGATGCGAACTCCAGTCCCGTGAGTCCTGCCCGGCACGCTGATGCAGCGGTTTTTGACAGGAGGGCCCCCGCCTGCGCATGTATCTGAGTCCCCTCAGTCCGGATGCTGCTCATATTCTTAAACACCTGTATGATGACACCCCGGTATCCTCTGTCCCCCACAAGGAGATTGCTCCCGTTCCCTATGATATAATGCGGGATCTCATGAGCACGGCACAGATCTGTGATCTTTTGGATCTCCTCTGTGTCTGACGGCGTGACAAGATAGTCCGCCGGTCCGCCGATGCGAAACGTCGTATGAGCGGACATCGGTTCATCTCTAAACACATTTTTATCTCCGGTAATGGCACAAAGTTCATTGTACAGGTCCATAATCTACTCCATTTCTGATCTGCTTATTTGCCTCATTATTATAATCCAACCCTATGGGTATGTAAAGCACAGCTTGCAAAAGACGCAGATTCAGTGTATAATGAACCGGAATCTCTGTAACAGAAAAAGAAAGCTCCCGCTCAGCAGCGGGCGGCGACCGAGCGTCAGATCAGGCGCACTGTAATGATAAAGGAGTGAAAAAATACAGTGGACTCTGGTGACACCTTTCAATTGATCATACTTGTAATCCTTCTTATGCTCTCAGCATTTTTCTCATCCAATGAGACTGCTCTTACTACCGTGAGCAAGATCCGCCTGCGCGCCCTTGCCGACGACGGCAACAAGCGCGCTGCTCTTGTGCTTGACATCACGGAAAACCACACCTCCAAGATGCTGAGCGCCATATTGATAGGCAATAATATCGTAAACATTTCTGCATCTTCTCTCGCAGCCACCCTTGCATACGCTTTCGGCGGATACATGGTAAGCATCGCCACCGCCGTGCTCACAGTCGCGATCCTCGTCTTCGGCGAGATCACGCCGAAAAATTATGCCACGCTGAACGCAGAGAAGATATCCCTCCGTTATATCCGCGTTATATACATTTTTATGACGGTCATGACGCCGGTGATATTTATCATCAATCTCTTTTCTCGCGGGATTATGTTCTTTCTCCGGGTAGATCCCTCCGCTTCCAAAAAGACAATGACAGAGGAAGAACTCCGTACGATCGTTGACGTAAGCCACGAGAAAGGCGTGATCGAGAGCGGTGAAAAGGAACTCATCAACAATGTGTTCGACTTAAGCGACGCCAACGCAAAAGATATCATGGTTCCGAGAGTGCATGTCACTTTCGCCGATGTGGACAACACCTACGACGAGCTCATCGCGATCTTCCGGGAAGATAAGTTCACGCGGCTTCCGGTCTATGAGGACTCGAAAGACAACATCATCGGGATCATCAATATGAAAGACCTTCTGCTCTATGACCGCAGCGAGGCGTTCAACATACGGGATATACTGAGGAAACCACATTTTACCTATGAGTATAAGAGCATCTCCGAGCTCCTTGTTGAGATGCGCCAGTCCACGTTCAACATCGCCATCGTGCTTGACGAATACGGGGAGATGGCCGGACTCATCACTCTCGAAGATATCCTGGAGGAGATCGTCGGAGAGATCCACGACGAGTACGATGAGCAGGAAGAAGAGCGGTTCGTCAAAATCTCTGATCTGGAATACATTATCGAAGGTTCTGTAAGCCTGGATGATGTCAACGACCGGCTCAGGATCGGATTTGCATCCGAGGACTACGATTCTCTCGGCGGTCTTATTATTGAGCACCTGGACCGCCTCCCGCAGTTACACGATGAAGTCGTCACCGAGGACGGTATCCGCCTGGTGGTGGAGAGTCTGGAAAAGAACCGGGCAGAGCGTGTACATGTGTATCTTCCGGAGAAAGAAGATGAGTCAGACGACAGATCCAATGACAGCAGTGAAGACGCCCGGAAACAGGACAGCGTCAGGCAGGAGGGCGCCGCGGACGCACCGGCCGGGGCCTGACCGGCGATGTAATGTTGTCACCTTTTTCGCTTCTTTGCATACTCTGGTAGAAAGGAATCGGAAAAGGAACTGTTACTATGCCTTATTCTATCATGCTGGACGCAGGACACGGCGGGCGCGATCCCGGATCGGTGTATAACGGACGGACGGAAAAGGACGACTCCCTCGCCCTGACTCTGGCTGTCGGCGAGATCCTCCAGGACCGCGGGCTTGACGTTTTGTATACCCGCACGACCGACGTCTATGAATCGCCTTACCAGAAAGCAATGGAAGCAAATGAAGCGGGGGTCGATTTTTTTATCTCCATCCACCGCAATTCCAGCCCTGAAGCCAATACCTATTCCGGTGTAGAATCCCTCGTCTACAATAAATCGGGAATCAAACTGGAAATGGCAGAGAACATAAACGAACAGCTCGAAACCGTGGGATTTTTCAACCTCGGCGTAAAAGAGCGGCCCGGTCTCGTGGTGCTCCGCCGCACAAGAATGCCCGCTGTCCTCGTGGAAGTCGGTTTTATCAATTCAGACACGGACAATATGCTCTTTGACAACAACTTTGACGACATCGCTCTCGCCATCGCCGAGGGCATACTTGACACGCTGCAGATGAGCGGGGATATCCCCTCCTCCCCCGGCTCCTATACAGTTCAGGCGGGCGCTTTCAGAAACGGCACATACGCCGACCGCCTGCAGCAGGAACTGCTGGATCAGGACTTCCCGGCTGTCATCAGCCAGAACAACGGCCTTTACAGGGTAACTGTAGGCACATATCCCACACTGGATGAAGCCGCAGCCATGGAACAGCGGCTCAAACGGGCGGGATATCAGACGGTCATCGTGAGCGGATAAATTCGTGTTTGTAAAAGAGATATTACTGCAGATGTAAAAATATATTGATCAAATTGTAGACGCAGAAAAAGAAGATACTGCGACGCTATGCCGACTCGCTTTACCTCATCCCCTCGAATCCATGTAACGCGACATGAAAATACTCGTTCATTGGAACTCGCATTTTCATGCCTCTAACATGGAGAACGAGGTGTATTCGGAACGCTCTATGTCGACGCATAGCTTAGCAGCATCTTCTTTTTCTGCTGTCTCATCCAATCAGTACGATTTTTCCCGACTGCAGTACTATTTTTCAACAAATACTCATACAAGCTGGGAGAAACCGGAACTTCGTCGATAAAGTACACCCTTTCGATTGGTTTTCTGTAAATTCTATGATTGCCGGGGGAGATTTTGCCATTGGATGAACGTAGAAAATCAAACGGATACAGCCGATATGATGCACCTTTCGGACAGTCGGGATTGTGATGCGGACGGCGACTGTGTAAGGTCGTTAGGCAAAGTTAAAGCCTGTGATGTGGCGTTAATCAGGCAAATGAAGTTGTCTGAGTGAAACGAGTTCTTCATTTGCCTGATTGCTTTTAGCCATATCGCAGGTTTGTTACTTTGGCTTATGACCTGTAACCGGAGCCGGAAGCATTATAATCCCGACTGCTCCGAATACGTGAGTCAATCCACCGTATCCGATTGATTTTCGGATGTTTTACCGAGGAAAGTCTCCCCGACAAACACGAATTACTCCGCCAGTCTTTCGGCCTCGATGACTTTCACTACACTGTCTACATATTTCTCGCACAGTTCATCGGACTGTGCTTCCACCATAACGCGGATGAGCGGTTCCGTTCCGCTCTCGCGCACGAGGATCCGTCCGTCGCCGCCGAGTTCGTCTGAAGCTTTCTGCACAGCTTTCATGACTGCCGGATTCTCTCTTGCAGCCTTTTTGTCTTTCACCCGCACGTTTTTCAGCAGCTGCGGATAGATCTTCACCTCAGATGCCAGCTTGCCGAGCGTCTGCTTCTTTTCGAGTATCACTTCCATAATCATCAGGGACGTCAGGACGCCGTCCCCCGTTCTGGCGTGTTTGCTGAAGATGATATGGCCGGACTGCTCTCCGCCCAGGACAAATCCGTTCTTCATCATATTCTCATATACATATTTGTCTCCAACTGCTGTCTGCTCGTACTTCATGCCGATCTTATCACATGCTTTGTAGAGTCCCAGGTTGGACATGACTGTCGTGACGATCGTATTTCCCTCAAGGCGTCCCTGCTCCATGAGATATTTGCCGCACACATACAGCACAAGATCTCCGTCTATGACATTTCCGTTCTCGTCAACAGCGATACACCTGTCCGCATCTCCGTCATAGGCGAATCCGACGTCCAGCTTCTTCTCCCTTACGAACTCCTGGAGCACCCCGATATGAGTGGAACCGCAATTTGTATTGATATTGGTTCCGTCAGGCTCGTTGTTGATGACATAGGTCTTCGCACCAAGCGCGTCAAATACACTTTTAGCGATGGCAAACGCGCTTCCGTTGGCGCAGTCCAGACCGATGCGCATATCTTTGAATGATCTGGTCGCCAGTGAGATAAGGTGGCCGATATAGCGGTTCCTCCCGGCGGAATAATCTACCGTGCGCCCGATGTTTTCTTTCGTGGCGAGCGGAAGTTCCTCTGGCTCTCCGTCGATGTAAGCCTCTATTTTTTCCTCCACTTCTGCTTCCATCTTGTGCCCCGCACTGTTGATGATCTTGATCCCATTGTCATAAAACGGGTTGTGGCTTGCAGAAATCATGATGCCGCAGTCGAAGTCTTCTGTCCTGACAACATATGAAACACTCGGCGTTGTCGTGACATGGAGAAGATATGCGTCCGCGCCGGATGCGGTGATGCCCGCTGCCAGCGCATACTCGAACATATAGCTGCTCCTTCTCGTGTCCTTCCCTATGACGACCCGCGCCTTATGATCCTGTCCGAAGTACCATCCCAGGTAGCGGCCCACTTTGAACGCGTGCTCCACTGTCAGCACGACGTTGGCCTCTCCCCGGAATCCATCCGTACCAAAATATTTTCCCATATTGATCTTCCTCTTGCTCTTTATAAAATATTTATGCCGGATCGGGGAACTTCATTTCCCTTTTCCAACACGTTACCATTATATTACCATTACAAAAGAGTTACAAGTATTTCTTTTATGTTACAAAACTCTACTTTACGCCGGCATTTTTTTCGGTTATACTTGAATCTGAAGTATTTTTTCTATGGGGGAATCTGTCATGATAAAACTGATCGCAAGTGATCTGGACGGAACACTTTTGCAGAACAACGCGCAGGAACTCACTCCCCGCGCCATAGATCTCATACACAGGCTCACGCAGAAAGGCGTTCATTTTGTGGCTGCCAGCGGACGCCAGTACGACAACGAACGCCGCCTTTTTGCAAAAATAAAAGACGAGATATCCTATATCGCGGAGAACGGTTCTCTGTGCATCTATCAGGGCAAAGTCATCTCCCGGGGCATTATACCGGATGATCTGGCTTACCGCATCATGGACGAAATAAAAAAAGAGCCCGGCTACGAGGTGCTTGTCTCCCGCGAGGACGCCTGTTTCATAGAAAACAGTAATCCACAATTTACAGATCACATCGTCAATGTAATGAAGAATACGACAAAGATCGTAGACGATGTGACGAAGATCGGCGGGCCGTTCCTCAAGATCGCGACGGCAAATATGGCATCCCGCGACGTCAGCCCTTACCTGAGACGCCTGCAGGAGAGATACTCTCCCGCTTTGAAAGTCGTCACTTCCGGCAATATCTGGATCGATTTCATCGTTCCCGGCTATAATAAAGGAACAGCTCTCAAAAAGCTGATGGATCTTTTACATGTAAAACCGGAAGAGTGTATGGCGTTCGGAGACCAGTACAATGACGTGGAGATGCTCGATCTCGTCGGGCAGGGATACGCCATGTCAAACGCCGCGCCGGGCATTGCCGGGCATGCCGCCTATGTAACGGACTCTGTAGAGGAAGTGCTGGAAGACGTTCTCGCCGGTCTTGACTGAACCTCATCATGTCCCATCTGCCGGACACAAAAAAGTCCCTCAGTCGGACGGGCACAAAGCAGCCCTGTCAGACGCGGAACTTCTTGTGTACTTCCCGGATCAGATCTTTCCATTTGAAGATAACAAGACCGGCCAGGAGCAGCAGGCTTACGCCCGAACATATAACGGAGGGATACGGCACTGAAGCCACCCCTGCCGCCAGGAGAATGAAAGGGATGAGCCCGAACGCGCCGGCCTGCACAAGATAGAAAAGGTACTCTGACAGTTCCAGTCTGCCTGCGGCCGATATGATGACCATGGACAGGACATTTACAAGAGCGGCCAAAGGTACGACATAGTCCGCTGACCAGCCCTGCCACCCGGTGAACACATCCCACAGGATACTTCCCACAGTCACGATGACGAGCTGCCACATCCCGTTTTTCAGCGGATTCTTTCTCTTACGGTATCCAACCATGATAAGCAGCCATGTGCAGAATACTCCAGCCGTGACATATCCTGCCCACCATCTTCCGAAAGTAAGTATGTAATCAAGCATCCAGCATATGACAACTGCTGCCGTGCATGTAAAAGTAAATATCTTCAGCCCCATCAGAGCAGTCCCGGCCGGATTTTCCCGATAACCGGGGAAATCATTCTCTTCTGTATGGCACCTGATCCCCTCGCCCCTGAGGATATTTACGAAATTCCTGTATATACTGGAGCCTGCGATCTTGGAAGTCAGTCCAAGCACAAGAGCATCCCCGTATGAGCAGGAGCACATCTGAATCTTATCCGTACTCGCGAAAAATCCAAATCTCTCGATATATGCGCTGTACTCGGGAGGCATCTGTATCCTCCCGATATTAGAATATACCGCCGTTACGCTTCGGCCGCCGAGAGTAGTCCCGGCCATCAGGAACAGGTTCTTGATCTCCAGAGGGACCGCACGCAGAAAGACGTTTTTCTCCAGTCTGACAAGTTCATTCATGCGGCCGGATATCTCTTTCTTAAGCGACTCTTTCCCAAAAGCTTCTTTCATCCTGATAATCATATCCTCAAAGCCCATGTCTTCTCTGAGATCGCATACAGCCTCTATCCAGCTCCAGAAATTTGTCATAGAACCGGAGGGGAAGAAATTCCTCAGATTCACGGGGATCATGAGGGATAACGGTCTTTTCATCCTGCTTTTTGGCACTTCCTCATAGATGGCGAAAAGAAGTGCCGCCGCCAGATATGCGGTCACAGATACTCCGTGCTCCCCCGCCTTTCTGTGTACCTCTTCTGCGGAGAGGCACAGTTCAGTTATCTCCATCTCGTCCTGCTCCAGCCGTTCCCCCTTAAGCTGGAACGCAGCGCGAGACTTTGTCCGTCCTCCTGCTCCGTCTGTCTCCCTGCCCCTGTCTTTTTTTCCTGTATAGTACTGTGAGAAGCTGTCCTCCTCATAATCACTGTCTGTCAGTTCTTCCCCGGCGTCAACGGGTGAGAACACTTTTTCAGGATATCTCGCCATCAGATAGTTTCTCACCAGCTCTTCTAAGAACCGGACGGCCCCGGTCCCGTCCGTCAGACCGTGGAACACTTCCAGATTGATGCGGTTCCTGTGATAGGATACCTCAAAGAGCAGTTTCTTCTGATCCGGAACATAGATACGGCTGCACGGAGGGCGGTCCTCCGCCCGCACCGCTGCCGGGATGCTGCGGGGCTCCATGTAGAACCAGAATACACCTTTTCTAAGAACCGAGCGAAAAAGGGGATATTTCTCCAATGTCAGATCCAGAGCATTCTGCAGCATATCCGGTCTCACCTGCTCTTTTAGAGCACAGTAAAACCGGAACACTCTGGAATCTTTTTTCCCCGTTGCTGCCGGAAATGCCTGCGCCGCATTATCCAGTTTTCTCCAGCGTGGTCTTTTCCTGTCCCTCACATTTCCTGCTCCTTTCCCTTTTCCTGTATCGCCCGCTCTACGTGCAGGAAACGATTGATATGCCGGAAACTCTCCTGCACATAGAGATGTTTTATGCCAAGTGCAAAATAGCCGTGCAGCGCTCCGGCGATCCTCTCGATACGAACACGGCCCCCTGCCTTTCTCATCCGCCGTCCGTACTCTTCCCCCTCATCCCTGAGCGGATCGAACTCCGCAGTCAGTATGAGAGAATCCGGCAGGCGGGAATAGTCCCTTGCACACAGAGGCGAAAAATAAGGATCCTGTCTGTCTGCGGATGACCGCTCATACAGCTTCAGATAGTCTTCCATCTTCACACTCGTCAGCAGATATCCCGAACCATTGGTACGCACAGATTCATAGGGAGACGCATCCGTATAGCAGTTCGCGAGCGCCGGATAGATCAGGATCTGCCGGCTCACAGTAAAATCCCCGGTATCTCTGGCGCGCATACATACAGCCGCCGCAAGGTTTCCGCCTGCGCTGTCCCCCATGACCGTGATGTTTTCCGGCAGGATCCCCGGCAGGATCTTCCCCCAGAAGAGCGCTCCCGCCGCTGCGTAGCAGTCCTCAAACCCCGTCGGGAACCGATGCTCCGGGGCCAGTCTGTACCCGACCGACAGCACGAGCTGTCCTGTTGACTGCGCCATGCGGGAACATACTCTGTCGTAAGTCTCCACGCTCTCCGTCGTCCAGCCGCCGCCGTGAAAGAACAGCAGGACAGAGAGCGTCTCATTTGCCTCTTCATCTTTCTTCTCTTCCGGGAAGTAAAGACGCACCGGAACCTTATATTCTCTATTATACACTTCCATATCCAGTTTTTTCAAAAAAATCCTCGTGGGATCCAATTTCTTAAGTTCTGCGATCCTCCGCGCCGAAGCCACCTCGACGCCTCCGTAAGACAGAGCCTGCAGGACCGCCTGTATCGCCTTTGCCATCATAATACTATTTCAGCTCCACGATCGCGTACGGACTGCCGTCTTCACCGCACAGCTCCACCACGATGCGCCCTTCTTCTTTTGATATTTTCGGACATACCATGTCGCCGAGCACGGCAGATCTCTTGTAATCCACCCGCGCCTGTCCCACCTGGATATCCTCCGGCGCCATCTCCAGCGCCATCTGCACATACTGACAGTTATTGACATGCTCGTTTGTATCGATATGGTATTTTCTGACCGGAAACGGCGCTTCTGTCTCCCAGCGCTCCGGAAGAGCGATCTTTCTTCCCTCATACGGCATGTCCAGCGGCTCGCATGTACCGTAGGGCCCGATATGCTCCGCTGTGGGCCTGGCCGGTCTGCCTTTTTCCAGGTCCATAAACACCCAGATGGAATTGGCGCACGCGATCCGCTCCCCCGACCCGTCGTTCATGTAGAAGTTGCGGTAGCCGTACAGCCCTTTGAACTCTGTCGCGAATGTTCCCGTTGTTACCTTTTCACACAGCCGCGCATACCTGTTCACGATGATCTGCCAGTAGGAGAGCACCCATGCTTTTTTCTCCTCTCTCAGCCTGCCCGTTCCCCGGCCGATCGCCTCGGACTGGAAGATACTGCAGTCCTGGAAGTAATTAATAAGCGCAGGGAGCGTTATCGTGCCCCTGTGATCGATCTCACTGTAACGGATCCTCCCGTCAAACTCATACCGGTTTTTTGAACAATTCTCTGCCATACCCTGTCACTCCTCTGCCTTTGCCACGTATTCATAGTCCACAGTTATTACGCATGCATATCTGGGATCCAGCTCTTTGAGCCGTTCCTCCAGCCTCCCCGGCAGTTTCTGCCGCGTTTCGTCATCATACTCGATCGGCACGACCATATCGAAGATGAGATTGATCTGCTTCTCACCGTACACCACCCGGAAGTCATGCAGACTGCAGGCCGGATCCAGCTCTCTTAATATCTCAGCAGTGTTTTTCCGGATCCGGAGTACACGTTCGTCTTTCATCTCCACCGGATCCATATGGATGACAAGAAAAATGCCCAGTTCTTTCGCAGCGTCACGTTCGATGCGGTCGATGATCTCATGAGACTGCTCGACGTCCATGTCGTTGGGCACTTCCGCATGGATGGAAGCCATGCTCCTGCCCGGTCCGTAGTTATGTACGATGAGGTCATGGGTTCCTGCAATGCCGTCGTATTTCTCTACGAAATGCCTGATCTGCTCATAGACTTCGGGGTCGATCGCTTCGCCTATGAGCGGCTCCAGCGTATCCTTTGCGATACCGACTCCCGCCCACATAACGACCAGGGCCACTCCCGCGCCGACAAACCCGTCTATATTGACTCCTGTCAGACCGAACACAATAAGAGAAAGTATCGTCGCTCCTGTCGTGATGACGTCGCCCATGGAATCTGTAAACACCGCCATCATCACTTTGGAATTAATCTTTTCTCCCAGTTTCCGGTTGAACAGGCCGAGCCACAGCTTCACCGCGATCGAGAGGAAAAGTATTGCCACAGATGCCGCCTGGAAATTCATCGTTTCCGGCGTTCGTATCCTGCCAATGGAATCTTTCAAGAACGTAAAACCGACTTCCAGCACAAGGAAAGAGACGGCAAGAGCCGCTATGTATTCGATCCGCCCGTGCCCGAAAGGATGGTCTTTGTCGGCAGGCTTTTCCGCCATCTTCACACCTGCAAAGCTGACGACGGATGATCCGGCGTCTGAAAGATTATTAAATGCATCCGCCGTAACGGAGACGCTGTGAAGGATAAGTCCCGTTACAAACTTCACCGCAAATAAAAAGACATTGCAGAAGATACCCACGATGCTCGCCAGCACACCATATGCGGTCCTCACGGATATCTTCTCCACGTCCTCATGGTCTTTTATGAAATGTCTTACCAAAAACTCTGTCATCATCTCATCTCTACCAGAAAAACCAGCTTATCTTAAAATCTGTGTCCGCTGTCATCCTGGAATACTCCTCTTCTGTCAGAACATTTTTTAATCTTCGCCTGCTCTCGTCAGGCATAACTGCATTTGTCGTATCCATAAAGCACAGGCCCGGATAGATCACGCACCACCAGTTGTGGCCCTGCGCCGCTCCGATTTCGATGCGGAGCGCTTCGTAATTCCCAGCCGGAAATGTCACGTCTCCATAGGTTCTGTCAGGGAACCAGCAGGTAGTGACCGCCGCGCTCACGGGATATCCGGCGCCGGAGTCAGCGACCGTCTTTCGGCTTATATCTTCTATCTCGTCAATGTGGGCGCGCACCCACGCTTTCGTCTCATCGGCATTCGCGCTCTCCGGCATGTCTTCCTCAAGCATGGACAGGACTGCATCACGGACTTTGAGCTTTAGCTCCTGGTCCCCGCTGCTGTCACTGTTTGCCAGAACATGGAAGCGAAGAACCTCCTGCGCCAGATGCTCCTGAAGTCCGGCCTGCTCCGCCGCATCCGCCCTTTGATACATACCGGCCGTCAGCAGAAATGCCAGCAGAAACGCCAGTATAAAACAGAGACGCACCGCTCTCTTTTCTGTAGATACTATATGTGTTGTTCCCATTATGATCTCTCCCTGTATTTGAACTGATACACGGAGTATGGACAGATCCCGGGATAATATTCATCTGCGCCGTGATTTTTCTTACTCTTCTCTGTGGCGCAGCGTACCCACTACAGTAACCACCTGGTTATTGATATGCTGGCCTGTGATCTCTGTTGCTTTCTCCTTGTCATGCTCCTCGATAGCTCTCATGATCGTGGCATGTTCTTCCAAAAGCTGGGGATAGTACTCCTTTTTCTTTAAGTATTCTATCCGGTAGCGATACATCTGTTCCCTGAGATTATTCAGAAGCTGTATGAGACGCGTATTGCCGGTGGCAGTGAAGATCACGTCATGGAACGCCTCGTCCGCCTCTGCGATCTCAGTGATGTCATCACTCTCCAGGATATCCTTGAAACGGGCGGACGCCGCATGGAGTTCTTTTATTTTTTCTTTGTCAATACGGTCGCATGCAAGCTGTACTGCCAACTCCTCGAGAGCGCAGCGGACTTCCAGTACATCTCTTAAGTTTTTTTCCGTGATCTCCGCCACCTCTGCGCCTTTCCTCGGTATCATGAGCACAAGGCCTTCAAGCTCCAGCTTGCGGATAGCCTCGCGGATCGGCGTCCGGCTCACGCCGAGTTTGTTGGCGAGCTGTATCTCCATCAGCCGCTCCCCTGGTTTGAGTTCTCCCCGAAGGATCGCTCGCCGGAGTGTATTGAACACTACGTCGCGCAGAGGGAGATATTCATTCATCGTAACTTCAAAATCAATCGCCATGCTGATTCCTCCTCACACTGTGTATATTCGTCACATAAACCTGTCTTGTCAGCGCTTTCTCTCTGATGATCCTCTGCGCCTCCCGCGCCTGGGAGCGGTTCTCGAACAGGCCGAACACCGTCGGGCCGCTGCCGCTCATCATGGCTCCGAGAGCTCCGGCGTCCGTCATCACCTGCTTGATCTGCGCGATCACCGGGTGCATCGGTATCGTGACGTCCTCGAGCACATTCCCCATTGAACGGGCGATCCGCCCCAGATCGTGCTGTTCAAGCCCCGAAAGAATCCCGTCGATATCCGGGTGCTCTGTGATTTCTTTTTCGTCCAACGCTTCATATACGACTTTTGTCGATACGCTGACCGGCGGCTTTGCGATCAGCACCGTACATTTCGGCATAGCCGGCAGAGTTTTCAGCTCTTCTCCTATCCCTTCTGCCAGAACTGTCCCCCTCATAATACAATAGGGAACGTCTGCTCCGAGTTGCACCCCGCGTTCCATCAGACTTTTCCTGGAAAGCCCGAGACGGAACATCCGGTTCATCCCGAAGAGGACTGCAGCCGCATTGGAACTGCCGCCTGCAAGCCCCGCCGCCACCGGGATGTGCTTTTTCAGCGTGATCCTCACGCCGTCCTCTATCCTGAACTCGTCTCTGAGAAGCTCTGCCGCCTTATATGCAATGTTGTCTCCGCCTGTAGGAAGAAAACTGAGGT
Organism: uncultured Mediterraneibacter sp.; assembly: GCA_944375765.1. Lineage (GTDB taxonomy): Bacteria > Bacillota > Clostridia > Lachnospirales > Lachnospiraceae > Mediterraneibacter. The sequence continues at coordinate 19,236 of CALWAR010000134.1, forward strand.
TTGACGCCACCTCGATCCCCGGCGTGCGCACTCTCTCGATCTTTACCTCGTCATACAGGTAGATCGACTGCATGATCATGCGCACCTCATGATAGCCGTTCTCCTTTCTGCCAAGTACGTCAAGTCCCAGATTGATCTTCGCCAGCGCTCTTAGTTCGATCTGATTCATCCTGTGTCCTCCATCCGTGATCGCTTCTTAAACAGTATATCGGTATGTCCCGGAATATCCGGGTGTATTTGTCCTTGTTGTATCTTGTATACAGTGTGCTTATAGTATACTCACATTTTCTTTAAAAATCAACAGTTTATCCCCTTGCGAGACTTTTTCTTCATTTAATTCGTTGATCTCCATGATCCCCTCTACCGTCGTCATATATCTTTTCGCCAGACTCCACAGATCTTCGCCGCTCTGCACGATATGTCCCACGATCCCGGGACGTTCGGCCATCTTTTCCGTATCAAGAGGCTCCATGCGCACGTCTGTTATGACATTGACCGTGTCAAGCCGGCGCAGGAACACGTCAAAGGACAGAACCGCCTTTATCTCCACTGACTCGCTTCCCGCAAGCGTGACGGCGAGCTGCTCCACATGATAGGAAAGGCTGCTGCTCACCCGTTCCGGCATATCCGGATACTCGATCAGATAGGAAAACGGAATCATGCCCTGCCAGCTTCCATATGGCTCTGCATCGTCGCCTCTGAGATAGAGGAACGCCAGATGGAGTATGCCTTCTGTGCGAATCCCCTCCGGCGTGTGCTGTTCGCTCTCAAGCTGGACGCTCCCCTGGCTGTGCAGGATCTGAAGGACGTCTTCCTTTAGTTCCGGAAGGGAGAGCTTCTCGGACACTTTGCATTTCGACTGGTTCTGCATCAGGAGTTCCTCGAACTCCGTCTCCTTTGTCTCAAACAGGCACTGCTGCTCAAGGGAATACAGATCGCTCAGTACCTCTGTGTCCTCTTCTTCATATATGTTCATCCGCAGGGAAAGAGCCGTTTCTATCCCCAGTATGCGCATCTCCCCGTCTTCATCCAGGCGGACGTCCGTAAGTATGTCTTCAAGGGCATGCTGGATATGGTAATACATATTCTCTTTCGCCCCTTCGCAAAGTATGCGCCCTTCAAACGGGACGTTCTGGGATATCCAGTCTGCTTTCTCTTCTGCCGAGAGATACATGCAGAATACTTCCAGCTCTCCCCTTAACAGCACCTCGTCCTGTCCCATGCGGATATCCAGCCTGCGGATGCTGACGTCAGAGAGCAGTATCTGTCCGATGCTCTCTTTCGTCCCCGGAACCGTAATCTCTTCTTTGATCCGGTATGTATCCTTTCTCGATACAGCAAGCCGGAGCAGATTCATCTTCTGCGTCCTGCGGCAGACCGGCGTTTCGCTTTCCACATCTTCTGTCAGCTCCTCGTCCCTGATCCATTCTCTCCCCACTTCGATCTCTGCCATGATGCGCAGGCTCAGTTTCCTCGAATGTACCACCGATGCAGTAAATTCTGTCCTCGCATTTCTCAGGAAAAAGGATTCATTCCCCTCGCTTGCCGCGTACACCATTTCTTCAAACGGCATACTTCCCTCAAGAGAGGAGGGGCGTGGATCTGCCGACGACGCCATATACAGGATCCTGAAATACATCTTGCCCGTGATCTTCACATAATTCTCCACGGTCCGGATATCTTCTGCCTTTAGCTCGGCTTTGCCGTAGATGATCCTCTGAACGTCTTCTTTCTGCTCCGGTACGTTGTAGTCTCCATCCAGATAGAACTGGTCAAATATACTCTTTCCCTCCTGCGTATAATGTATCGGTCTCCTTATCAGTTCCATTTCTCTCCTCCTCAATCAAACAAAACATCTTTTTCAATATATCCAAGTTGTACGACAACACAGGGAAATGTCGCGATCTCTTTTATCTCCTCGCCTTTTTCCGGCCCCAGGAGATTAGTCCTTATGTGCAGCGCTTCCTCCGTTTCAAAGACTTCCAGTACTTCCACACTGTATCCCGTGGTCGGCTGCTCTCCGTAGCCTTCCGCAATATAGAGCTGTCCCTGATCTGCATACGTCATCTGAAACGGCGACTTTTCATTCTGATCCATCGTATCTTTGAGTTCCTGGGGCACGTCTTCCATATCCACCACTGTGAACTCAAGATCTCTGATCTTCTTGTCTCCGCCATGTCTCGTCACGCAGCCCGTGAGCATAACGAGCAGTATGACTGCCGCCGTGCACACTGCGGCCAGCACCGCCCGGCGGTAGAGCCGGATCTGTTCCGCCCCGTCGGTTCCGTCCCGTGATCGTTTCATTTTCCCGTCCTCGCAGCATTTGTCCCTATAATCATATGTCCTGCGCCGGTAGAATATTCTCGCAGCAGAACAGCGATTTCTTACAGGTATTTGACTTGTATTTTGTACACTGCGGCTGTATAATTGTCTTTAACGCGGATATGTCAGGAAATGGCATTGTATTGTACAAAAAAGAGAAGTTGAGGACTGCGACATGATTCGATTTATATGCATTGTGATTTTTGTTATTTTATTCCTTATAGTGACCATCCCGGTACTCATCATAGAGTCTGTTCTACACAAGTTCCGCCCTTATGCCAGTGATATCAGTTCTCTGCGCATCGTGCAGTGGGCCTTTAAGGTTATTATCAGGATCGCAGGCGTGGATGTGACAGTCATTGGGGAAGAAAATATCCCTGACGAACCGGTTCTGTTCACAGGCAATCACCGGAGTTATTTCGATATCGTGCTGACCTACAGCCGGTGCAGTCGGGTGACAGGCTACATCGCAAAAAAGGAGATGAACCGGTATCTTACTCTGTCCTGGTGGATGAGGATGCTCCACTGTCTTTTCCTTGACCGGAAAGATCCGAAAGAAGGGCTCAAGACGATCCTTCAGGCGATCGATGATGTCAAAAACGGCATCTCCATCTTCGTATTCCCCGAAGGCACCAGAAATGACGGCGAGGAGCTGAGCATGCTGCCTTTCAGGGACGGCGCTTTCAAGATCGCCACAAAGAGCGGATGCGCCATCGTCCCTGTCTCCATGAATAACACGGCTGAGATATTCGAGAACCATCTGCCCAGGATAAAGAAGACGCACGTGATACTTGAATACGGACAGCCGATCTATCCCAATGAGCTTGACAAAGAGACGAAGAAGCATATCGGAGAATATGTAGAAAGGATCATCCGGGAGACGATCCACAAAAATGTAGAACTTGTCTGAGATGTACGCCGACGCTACCTGCCTTTTATGGTTGTAAAGGGCGGGTATGCATCTTAAGCCCGTCGAACAACGTTTCTTCCAGCAGTCTGAGTTTGTCCCAGTATTCTTTGTTTTTCGTCTCTTTGATGAACTCGTCAATTCTTTTTATGATTTCTTTTATACCTCTTACATGATCCGCCGGATCTTCCCCTGAAACCAGGTAATTTTCGAGTCGCCCGCCCGGACGATATTGATCTCCCAGAATCCCAAGACATTTCTCTGCAAGAACGGTGTCATAAAAGCCCGTCGCCTTTAGTATACCGAAGCAGTCCGCGATGATCTCATCCACCACTGCATTTTTCTTATCCGGAAACAGTGTGCGGCATACAACATGGCACAGTTCATGGAATACTCTTATATCAAAAGTTATTTTTGTCCACTCCTCTTGAGAATACCTTGTTTCTTCGGCCCTGAGCGCGCTGTATCCGCCTTTCGACACAAGGACGATCCTGTCCTTGCAGTTCCCGGAAACAGATGTAAACCTTCTGAACTCTGCCTGCCAGTCCGTTTTTCCCGACTTCAGATACTCCTCTTTATGCTTTCTGATCCTGCTCCAGTTGGTTATCCCTGAAATAGTAACCGCACCCATGGACGGCGGAATCTGAATCTCTTCGCATTTATATCCCAGGCATTTTACTGCCCGTTCAAAGTCTTCGCGCTCTGCGAGATAGATAACCTCCACTCTGCCTGCCGGGGTTTCCACTGTAAACGCGCGGTCTTCCGCACTTCCTTTAAAATAATCTGGCAGTTCTGCGGGGATATTTCCCCTCAGCGCTGTATTCCTGTATTCTTCCGACTTGCTCATGCCGTTTTTCACCGGAAGGCAGAGCTGGGGATATCTGCGGACATATTGATCCATTATTTTTTTCTTCTGGTCCATTTCTCTTCCTCCATACGAAAAAGGAGACGGCCGCCCGTCTCCTCCCTTTTCCAGGACTTCTTACTTATTGCCTCCCTGTGCGCCGCATACTTCTCCTTTTGCTGCGCATGCCTGTGCAGCGCACGCACCGCCAAAGTCGATAAGGCAGGCGCCCCCTGCCACTGCGTCCAGTTCCTCGTCGCTGAGTTCATCTGAGACCATCGGCGGAAGCACAAATGTGGCTGCATATGCCGGATCGTTCTCCACCACCTTGATCTTGAAATCTTCCGGAAGTTTTTCTCCGGCTACTTTCTCGATCGCAGAATTCGTGTCTTCCAGAAGCTCTTTACGGAATTCCTCGTCCGTCACCGCCATCTTCTGAACCTCCATGTAGATCTCGTTGATCTTGTCCTGTGTCCATGCCATAGTTGTTTCCTCCTTTAATATGAAATGATGTTATTTATGTATGAATGCCTCGTCCGGCATTGATACCTGAAAAAGCTCTATTTCAGAGTAGCGTCAGCCGCGCACGCCTCCGCGCCGCAGCCCATATTGACAAGGCAGTTTCCTCCTGCCACCATGTCAAGTTCGCTTTCATCCAGCTCGTCGGAAACCATCGGCGGAAGCACAAATGTGGCCGCATATGCCGGATCGTTCTCGATCACATTTACCTGAAATCCCTCCGGCAGTTTCTCCCCTGCCACTCTCTCGATCACAGAGGTTGGATCTTCCAGCAGTTCTTTCCGGAACTCCTCATCCGTCACCGCCATCTTCTGTACCTCCACGTAAATTTCATTGATCTTTTCCTGACTCCATGCCATTTTTCTCTCTCCTCTCTTCTAAATATCCTGATTTGTAAAATAATTCTGCGTTTTTCAAAAATCTTGCTTTTTCATATTCTGTCATCGGGACGGCCGTCAGTATATCATTGACAGAAATGCCGTCCCTGACAAGCATCCGGAAGCCTTCCTGCTCAGCCGCTCCTGTCGTCACTGCCCGGCTGATCTTGTCGCCCCGTATCTTTATCCGGAAGCCTGACTGCTCCCAGGACACAAAATCTGCCGTCTCCATAGGACTGTCTTTCGGCATCTCACACGGCATCCAGCGTTCGATCATCTCAAGCAGCGCTGCGCGGTATTCCGCAGGATCTCTGAACGTTCTCTTCTCAAGTATCCTCATCCCGAGAGGGTATCTCTCTCCCGGTCTGTGCGCGGACACGAGCATGACCGTATGTCTTGGCATATTTGTCACAAATCCACAGATACATATACTTGAGATATTGTCCAGGAACTGCTTGCTTTCCATCTGATCTGAGAGACCGATCGATCTGCCGGATCTGGAGTAAGCGTTCACTGACTCCGGGTTATTCATAAGCAGCTCTACATAATAAAGCTCCTCCGGTGTAAATGCCCTGTGTATCTTCTCAAGCTGCTTCAGTGATGTCACGGAAAAGCGGACTGCCGCATGTGCCAGCTCCTCTTCTCCCAGCTTCCTAAGAAACGTCCTTGTCCTTTCTATATCCCGGTCCGCCGCTGCAGTCGTCGTCTGGGGAATATAGCCATTTATATCGTAAAAGTCCTGAAGGAACTGCTCATAATCCGGATTATCAAAAGGCTCTGTGGCAAAATAGCACAGTCCTGCCCCCGCAAAATCTCCAAGCGTCTCTCGCATTACGCCTAATATGTCTCTCCACTCCCGGGTATGTTCCCCGGTATAGCGGTAGACAGCGCTCAGACGCTTTGCCGCCAGACAGCAGAAATCACATCCGATACTGCATCCGTCCGTAAGCTCGAAAGCCGCCGGTATGTAATACATCCCTTCCATGTGCCTGCTGATGCTGCTCTGAAACCGGTTTCTTGCCTCCTGTCTCTGGAACCACAGTTTAAATCTGGGATCTTTTATCTTATCCGGGGAACCTTTCTCAGCCATATAGCTCCGCACGTTCCCGATCAGGCTGCGGTACCGTTCCGCATGCGCTTTTTTCATCTCCTGAAGTCCGGACAGATCTTTATATTCTCCGGGATCAGCAATGTACTTTTCAGCCTGGCGTTTATACTGCCCCCAGTCCAGCTCAGCTTTTCCCATATTTCTCCTCGTAGTGCAGCTCCAGCAGCGACTTCAGATGATTCTTAAAGTAGGAACAGGTATCTCTGTCTTTCCCGTCTCTGTTGTTGAGCATCCGCATCTTGGGACATCCCCCGTCGCAGATCGGGAAGAAAAAGCACTTCTCACACTTTGGATCCTCAAGGAATGACGCTCCGATCATCCCCTCTGCCACGAGTGCCATGTTCCAGTTCAGAAGCGATGAGATGTTTCCGATCACCAGCTCCGGCACGCCTACATCGTTCCAGCATTTGTACAGCTCACCGTCCGGACCGATCACGTAGGCGTTCCTCTTTGTCATCGTGCAGCCGCCCGTCACAGCGCTTGGGAACATCGAGAGCGCATTGATGCCGTGTTTCCTGTGTACCTCTTCCAGGAACTGTCCTTTTTCATCTGAATCAAAGAAACAGCTCGTATCAGGATTCACTTCTTCTCCGTGGACAAATCCCGGATATACTGTGATCTGACTTCCGAATTTCTCAGGATACCGCTCCTGTATGAACCGGTAGACATCTGCAAACTCATCCTGGTTCGTTCCGTCCACGTTCACACGGATATTGACTCTTCCATCCCATGCCGAGGCGAGAAGACGGTCTATATTGGATACGATCCGGTCATAGGTCGGCCCGCCCCCGATCAGGTATCTGCGGCTGTCATGCGTCTCTTTCTTTCCGTCCAGAGTGATCTGGATCACTGTCGTCTTAAGTTCATCAAGACTTGCAATCACGTCATCGTTCAGCAGATATGCGTTTGTCACGATGAAAGAAGTATATTCTTTCCCCAGGGCCGCTATCTTCCTGTTCAGGCTCTTGATCCTGTCAAGGGCAAGGAGCGGTTCTCCGCCATACCAGGTGATGGAAAGTCTGGAGATCTTCTTGTGTTTCCGGATGAATTCAACCAGTTCATCCTCCGTCTCTTCCGTCATCATGGATGGCGTCCTGTTCTCCTCATAGCAGTAGGGACAGGCAAAATTGCATGCCCGTGTCGGCGCGATCGTAAGCATCAGCGTGTGACCCGCATAGTTGGCTGTGAGCCTTCTCATTTTCAGGATACGGAAGAAATCATCGTCTCTCCCATCCTCAACAAGGAAGCCTCCGTTGCGCAGATGAAAGTAAAGTTCCGGCGCAGCGCTGTAATCCGTCCCGTCGGGATCATCTTCGATTTTCCTGATCACAGCAGCGGCCTCTTCACTGACCTGGAGGAATGAATTAGATGCAGAGTTATACAAAAGCCATCCATTCCGTTCAGATTCAAATAAAAGATTGTATCTTGACCATTTCATCCTACAGAAGTCCCCTTACTTTATCGATGCCCGTGCTGCACATGCATCTGCCGGGCATCCGCCCCCTATGCCGATCGCCGCTGCACATGCAGATATACCTATGAGAACCGAAATTCCGCCGGCAACCTGGTCCAGATCCTCATCTTCCAGTTCTTCGCTGACCATATCCGGCAGGACGAATGTCGCATTATACGCCGGGTCATTCTCAATCACTTTGAATTTCATTCCTTCCGGGAGCGGCTCTCCCATCTCTTTCTCGATGACCGCATCCGGGTTGTCCAGAAGTTCTTTTCTGTACTCCTCGTCTGTCACCGCCTTTTTCTGAATGTTGAGATAAAGTTCATTCAGCTTTTCCTGTGTCCATTCCATAGTGTCTTCCTCCTTCAACCCTTGAGTTTTATGGTTAAATTACATTTAAAATAATTAAATGCCAGAATCGGCCTGCAATAGCAGGTTGTAAACATCTCCATCTGCCGGTTTCCTTTCTCTACTTCAAACTGAAGCTGTCTGAAGCGTTCCGCGATCCTGTCCAGGACCCAGGTTGAGAAAGACGGACCGAGCCGGAGCCGCCTCGCTTCTTTATAGATGTAAAAGCGCCTTATCTTTACAACGTCCTCTGCGACGCGTTCTGTCACGATCCATCCCAGAGGAGCATCTTCTCCCTTTCTTACCAGGATATAGCTGCTGTCCGTGTCGTACTCCCAGTTATCCTCCCACAAGCCGGGAGACAGATAGTCTTCCGGAAGCTCTTTCGCTTCCTCCTGTTCTCTCAGCCTTTCCTGCCATTGTTTTGGACTGTCTTTTATAAGAACCGCCTCGAATCCCTTTCTCTCCATGAGATCCGGGCAATACCAGTGAAACTGCTTAAAATGGGGAAAATCTTTTGTGTTTACTCCCACCTGCCGGAGAAACAGGATCTTTTCCAGGACTCCGCTGTTCAGATCTGAAAGCATTTCTGCACAGGCCGGAACTGTATCATCCGCCTGATCTGTCAGCATGATAATCTTCTCAGCCCCGCGCTGCCGCCTGATAAATCTGAACAGCTCATCCAGAAAATGTATCATATCCTTTTTATCTGATACGGCTCTGGTAATTCTGAGATAGTGCAGATAAAAATTCATGTCTCCTTTCTGCATCACTCCAAAGCAGAGCCCGCACGGTATTCCGTCTTTCTCATACATCACTGCGGTGGGCGTATACCGCGGATCATCATACAGGAATACCGGAAGTTTATCTTCGCGCCCCTGGAGGCGCTGGTACAGGCGCTCTGTCGTATCCCGCTTCTTGATCTCTCTGATCTTGTACATGTCCTTTTTGCTCCTGTATTATTCTCTTTTTCTATGCAAGCTGCCTGCTCGCCAGCTCATAGAACAGGCCGTGCTGTTCCATAAGCGCTTCGTAGCTGCCTTCTTCCACGATACGGCCCTTGTCCATGACAAGTATCCTGTCGCAGTCCATCACAGTGCTCAGTCTGTGCGCAATCACAAGACGTGTGGCATGAAGTTTATTCAGACTTTCACATACCATAGCCTGCGTCACATTATCAAGTGCAGACGTCGCTTCATCGAAGAAGAGAATCTTCGGTTTCCCGACAATCGCCCGTGCGATCAGTATCCTCTGCTGCTGTCCGCCCGAGATCGTGCCGCCCATCTCCGATACGACGGTGTGCATGCCCATCGGCATCCTTTTAATATCTTCCGCAAGCCCAACCTGCTCCGCCACTCTCTCCGCATCTTTAATCGTCGCCTTTGGGGAAGATATGGTGATGTTGTCAAAAATGCTTCCCCCGATCAGCCTGCCGTCCTGCAGGACCACGCCGAACTTTTTCCTGAGTTCTCTTTTGTCCATCCTGTCGATGTCCTTGGAATCATAAAAGATCTTTCCGGATTGAGGTTTCTCAAATCCCAGGAGCAGCTTAAGCAGGGTGGATTTGCCGCACCCGGAGGCCCCCACGATCCCGACATATTCCCCGGACTCAATATGTACAGAGAGGTCATTAAGAACCAGCCCGCTCGCTTCGTCATAGGCAAAGCTCACGTTCGCGATCTCGATGTCGCCTGTCAGATCACCTGGCAGCTCCGAGTCTTCCTCATACTCCGGGAGTGTTTCAAGAATCGGCTTAAGCCTGTCCAGCATCGGAACGATCGCATTCAGCTGCGGAAGCGACGTCCCCACCTGCATCATCGCTGCGGAAAAAGCCCCGAATGCAGACATAAATGCCGTAAACTCTCCGGTGGTCAGCGCCATCCTGTTTTCCACCATCTGAAAATACAGGAAGAGAGTAAACGCACTGCTTGCAACCGTTGTTATCATGTCGATGATATTTGTCAGTCTCTCTTTCCTGAGTGTGATCTCTTTCGCATCTCCGTATGGTTTCAGATACTCCAGCAGCGCACGGTCTTCCACTCCTGCGTTCCTTATCTTCTGTATGCCTGAAAGATACTGGTACATCCGGCTGTTTGCCTCCGCAGTATCCTCCAGATATTTCTTCTCATACTTCATCTGCCAGAACGACAGGATGAGCACTGCCGCCATAACGACCAGCACCATGATCAGAGAGAATTTCATCAGCTCCGGTGAATATTTGTTCATCTGCGTAAGATAGAGCAGAGAGAACACCGCTGACAGAAACGTCTTCACAGCCACGGAAGACAGCAGATTGTACATGCTGTCGATCTGCAGGATACGGTCTGACAGCTCCGCAGACTTATATTCCCTGAAGAAGCTCTCCGGCAGATTGAACAGACGCTCGCACGCTGCGGCAAGCACCGAATTTTTCATCTTGCTGACGCCTCTTAAAGACGACAGGTTTTTGACGATGGTAAACGCCAGATTCCCCAGATTGCATGCCAGAAGCACGGCACATATCTGTATGATCCCGTCTGCGGATCCAAGTGGTATATAGTTGTCATAGATCTGTTCATTCAGCATCGGAAGAAGGATCCCGATCAGCGTTCCCAGCAGAGTAAGCAGACAGAATCTTATCCAGTCTGACGCATCTGACGCTTTTAATGAGAACTTGAACATTTCTTTTACTGTCATTTTCTTATTCGGAAACGGTGCGTACACCGCATACGCTTCCGGCTCAAGCATATTGTCTATATGTCCGTTTACTCTGTGTCTCATATGCTTTTCCGGATCATACATGACATAGCCTTTATTCCCTTCCGGCATCAAGGCAACGGCGCTGTGTCCTTTCTTCAGAAAGCCTACCATCGCGTCGGAATCCGTCTTGTACCATCCATGCTCGAGCTTTACTTCACGAATGATAAAATTCGATACCCTAGAGATATCCTCCATGCGGAATCTCCGTCCGGAAGACGTAATGATCTTATCATAGGGGGCGAGCGAGATGTTTTTCCGGTCGCACACATAGGCCGCTGCATCGTACAGCCTGTTGCCGCTTTCCGGTGTGCTCTGTCTGCGCGCGTCTCTGTCAAACAGACTGTAGATCAGTCTCAGTCCCCTTTTTCGCGTCTCCTCCTGTTCTCTTCTGGCGGAGAAGATATAGCCTTCCTCTTTGATGCTGTTGCGGTCATACACCTCATGAATGAGCTCGATATAATCCTCTTCACCCATATTGTACAATCCGGCCCGCTCGACAAATTCATCTCCGAGCTCCTCTGTCATCGTGCCGGGTTCTGTCCGAATCCGGGCTGAATCGAGCGCTGTCAGGCAGAAACATCTGTATTCCCCGTCCCTCTCATAACAGAAAGATGGAATCCTCTCGTTTTCCCGGGCTTCATGTATCAGCAGCCGTCTTCCGCACTCTCCGTCTCTCCCGACAGGCATAACAAAGACCAGGACAGTGCCTTTCTCTACCACATAGGTATCTGTCGTATTCCTGGTAAGGTAGGTATCGCCCCCTTGGAGATGGATCATTTGTTCTGAAATATCATTTCTCATCTATATCTATGTCCCTCCTGCCTATATATTCCTTATCAGGCGCTGGTAATGGCCTTCCTGTCCGGCAAGTTCTTCATGTGTGCCGCGCTGTACGATCCTGCCGTTATCCATGACAAGTATTTCATCGCAGTCTCTGATCGCAGACAGACGGTGGGCCACAATAATGCATGTACACCCTCTTCTCTTTATGTTGTCCACGATCTCTTTCTCCACCAGCGGATCCAGCGCGCTCGTTGCCTCATCCATGATCAGAACTGACGGGTTGGTCACAAGGGCACGTGCGATCTCCAGTCTCTGCCTCTGGCCGCCTGACAGGTTCGATCCGCCTTCCGAGAGAACATAATCGTACGCTCCCGGCTTCTTCGTAATTATATCGTGTATGCAGGCGTCCTTTGCCGCCTTGATGATATCACTTTCCAGGATATGTCTGTTCCACATAGTAAGATTATCCCTGATTGTTCCTGAAAACAGCATGATCTGCTGACTGACTGTCGACACACTGATACTCATAACTTCAGATGGAATCTGCCCCATGGGAACACCGTCCAGGAGGATTTCTCCTGACCATGGCTGGTACAGTCCGCTCAGTATCTTGGATACTGTAGACTTTCCGCTTCCTGACGCACCCACAAAAGCAATCGATTTTCCTGCCGGAAGCCGGAACGAGAATCCTTCCACAAGCGGCGGCTCCAGGATACTGTAGCCGAAAGAAACGTCTTTCATATCCACATTGCCTGTCAGTTTTCTGTCCAGGTCAGCCTTTTTCGTTTTCTGATCTTTCGACGGATCAATTTTATAGTTCTGGATGTCTTCCACCCGCCCCATATCTGTCTTCATCGTCTGCACTTTCTGGATGACTCCGACAAGACTGTTGATCGGTATGATGAAAGATCCGAGAAGGCTCGTGTACGCCACAAGCTGGCCGACAGACATACTGCCCCCGATAACGAGAAGCCCGCCCATCATCAGAACAAGGACATTTGTCGTGTTTTTGGAGATCTCCGGAATGGAATTTAAGATCTCCTGAGTCCTGGACATCTCCTGTCCCTTTGTGGCAACCTTTCCGTAATTTCCCATAATACGTCCTACATATTCGTTCTCCACGCCGGAAGCCTTCAGCGTGCTCGTAATCGAGACGCCTGTATAGAATACGCCGTACATTTTGCCTGTATCCTGCTGCATTTTCTTGGACATGTCTTCCAGCTTTTCCGATGATATTTTCATGAGCAGAATATTTACCGCAGCTCCTGCCACTCCAATCAGCGTCAGCAGAGGACTGTACATAAGCAGGAGCAGAAGGTAGAAGCAGGAGACAAATATATTCAGGATCGTCTCGCCGAGATCTCCCGCCAGAAATTCGCTTACTTTATTGTTATTCTCGACTCTTCCTGAAAGATCGCCCACATTCCGCTGATCATAAAATGACATCGGCAGTCTCAGCATATGTGAGATAAATCCATGAGCAGATACCAGTGCAAGTTTATTCTGAAGTTTCAGAAGAAGCGCGCTTTTCAAATATGTAAAAAACCCCTGGAAAGCGATTGTTGCCCCCATCAGTATCAGAAACTGCATAAACCAGGATGTCGTCTGTCCGATCAGGATCTCATCGATAAAGACTTCCGAGAATACCGGCATCATGATACCGGGGACAACGAGGAATATCCCTGTCAGAAGAAGCGATGCGATCGATTTTCCCTGTCCTTTCAGACGTCTCTGAATGAATTTCAAAAGTGTTCTCTTCTGACGTTCTCTCCTGAATCCGGGCCCTTTTTTCAACTGAATCGTTATCCCTGTATAGCCTTCGTCCAGTTCCTTTTTTGTCAGCTTTCTCCGGCCGCCTGCCGGATCATTCAGATAATAATATTTGCCCTTTTTCCCTTCAAATACAACAAAATGATTAAAATTCCAGTGTATAATGCAGGGAACTGAGGCTTCTTCGATAAGTTTCCTCAGACTGTATCTGTACCCTTTTGCGATCAGTCCGAGTCTCTTCGCAGCTTTTACAATATTGCTGGCCTTGCTCCCGTCTCTGGAAACTCCTGTCTCTATGCGCATCTGTTCCAGCGGGATCTCTCTTCCGTAATAAGCAAAGATCATAGAAAGCGACGCCGCGCCGCACTCTGTTGCCTCCATCTGGAAAACAGTAGGGGTTTTCGCGTATGTTTTTTTCTTTTCAAAAACTATTTTATCTGGCATTTCACTTTTTACCCCATTCTCTGAAATTATTCCATGTTAAACTTTTCTTTTAACTTTGGAATCACCATCGTGATGGGAGGTACTTCTTCTGTGATCACACTTCCCTGAAGCAGAGTGCCGGCTTCGAGATCGGTCTCTGCGCCTTTATCTGTAGACCATGCAAAGCCGCTCGCTGTATCTGCATCTGTGTCGATCTCGCATACGACTTCAAGCACAGCGCCGTTTTTGCTGAAAGTAGACGCCAGCGTCTCATCGCCAAGTCTTGTAAAGAGATCCGCATAAGAGGTAACATAGTCCGCCACCGAGACGACCGTTCCTGTCATATGACCATATTCTTCTTTCGGAAGGTTCGTCGCATAGATATTTACTTCCATTCCTTCTCTGACGTTCTTGCCCGAAGAAAGGGACATAAAATATACTGCCTGAAGTTTACCGTCGCTGCCTGTATCCTGCTGGCTGATCCTTGCCACCTCACTGTCAAGAGTCACAGTGCTTCCGTTCGTTGCAAAGGTAGAATACACAGTCCCTGACGCTGTGGCCGTGATCTCCTGGCCAGTCTGAAGTGTCTCATAATTTTTCAGTTCCCGGCTAAGCTGGTTCAGAGTCGCTTCTTTGGCGGCGTTAAACTGTTCTTCCAGAGCGTCTGCCTGAACACTCTGCGAAGACTCATTTTCTGAAAGCTGCACTTCCATCGACCGCACTTCAGATGCCAGGGACTCCTCCTTGCTTTTAGCCGCACTGTATGCACTGAGCGCATTATTGTACGCGTTTGACTTTTCTGTGATATCCGCTGATGTGCGTCCTGCACGATTGAGCTGATTTTCATATGCAGCCTGCTTTTCCTCATATACAGCTTTCTTTGCATCTCTTTCTGCTTCTGCCGCGTCCATCTGGGTTTTTAGATCCACGCTGTCCGGCTGTGCTGCATATGCCGCTCTTGCCGCCTGATAGGCTGTTTCAGCCGCTTCATATTCTGCAGAAGCCTGTGAATACTCGTACTCGATCACTGTGCTGTTATCAGCCAACAGGGCATTATAATATGCTTCGGACGCAGCGTTCATTTCCGCTTCCAGGCGGTTCGTTTCCGCCTGCGCCTCCGCATACGCCTGCCTCAGAACTCCAAGACTCGTCTCGCTTGCATCTGTATTCAGAGACAGCGTGAGCTTCTGGTTTTTGATCTCGATCAGAGCCTGGTTATCCGCTGTCGCTTTATCATCTTCCGAATCAAATGTGACTGCTTCGACACCTGCAATCCTCTCCTGAAGCTGTTCAATCGCCTGAGCTGTCTGTGTACTGTTTACCTCATAAAGTACGTCGCCCTCTTCAACATAGTCGCCGCTGCTTACATACGTTTTCGTCACGATTCCTTCGGTCTGTGCATAGACAGACGTAAGCACACTTTCTGTCAGCAGAATCCCGTTCCCTTCCTCGGTAATCGGCACGCGCCCCAGTATTCCCCAGAGAACCGCAATCACGATAATCACCGCGCCGCCGAGCAGCGCAACCCATGTCATCGGAGAATTAATCACAATCATCTTATCAAGCTGTTCCGGCGATGAGAGCCGGTCCAGTGATTTTTTCCTGAAAATATCCGCCATTTCCTGTCCTTCCTTTATCGTGCTTTTCACGGAACAAACAAATAGTTGCTCCAGTTCATCACTGCATGAAACAATATTGCCCCGTAGATTGCCCCTGTCTTCTTCAGCAGAATACAGAAAACGATATGCCATACAAACGTCATGATCAGTGTTACCCCATAGCCATTCAGAATCAGAGGCAGGAGTCCGCCGTTCATCACCGCCTGATATGGGAGATGGATAAGCATGAACATGATTCCGCTTATCACGACCCCTGCATATTTCCTCTCACTGCTCTGTTCCATACGGCTCAGGATATATCCCCGGAAGATAATTTCCTCCGGAATGGCGATAACTGCCATAAAATAAACGAACTGGATCAGAAGAGTTCCCGGTTCTGCCATCCCCATGCCCCCGAGGATTCCCGGGATCACAGCGTTTATGATGACAATGGCAGCCGAACATGCCAGCCCTGCCAGAAAAGACAGAGCGAACCTTTCCCGCACCATACCCAGGGATCTTACGCCGTCTTTCCCTCTTGCTGCCAGGATAAAGCAGAGAATTGTAAGGATAATATTGACCCATATCACCAAAGAAACATCCACTAAGAACCTCTCCGCCAGGCCCGCGGCAAGATAGGCAGTCATCATCCCCGCCCAGAGCGCCGCAGCCTGGAACGCTGTTTTCCTGTCTTTCATCTGCTTTCTCCTATTCTATGGTCAGAATATCCACAAAGCCTGTCATTTCAAAGACCTCCATAATGTCGTCATTTACATTCTGCAGTATCATCTTGCCTTTCCGGTTCATAATCTTCTGCGCAGCCAGAAGGACTCTCAGCCCTGCCGATGATACATAGTCAAGTCCCTCGAAGTCGAGATACAGTTCCTCGATGTTATCCAGCGAACTGTTTATCTCTTTTTCCAGCTCCGGAGCTGTCCCTGTATCAAGTCTGCCCGCCAGGCTTATAGTCAGTACATTTCCATTTTCAGTCTTTTTGATCTTCATAGTTATCCTCCATTTATTTATAATAATATTTCTATGTAATTTTATTTTTCTTTATTGTCAGGATATTGTTCCCTTCTTTATATTGGTATGTCACTTCATCCATCATCTTGCGCACCATATAGATTCCAAGACCGCCGATCTCTCTCTCATCCGCCGAGAGAGTTATGTCAGGGTCACTGCGTTCCAGCGGATTATAGCAGACCCCGCTGTCAGTAAATACAATCGTAATCTCTCCTGTATCTTCTTCTCTGCTTATCTCTACGGCGGCTGTCCCTCCCCCTTCCTTATAGGCATATCTGGCAATATTTACATAAATTTCCTCCGCTGCTATCAGCACCTGTGTTTTCACCTTTTCCGAACAGTCCATGCTGTCCAGATTCTCATTCAGAAAGTTATAGACCTGTTCCCATGACTCCAGTGTGGCCGGTAATGTTATCTTCCCTGACATTATTTTCTCCTTTCGGTTTAACCGCCTGCTGAAAGCATCTGTCGTTTTGCAAGTTCATAGAAAGCCCCCCCTGCATTCAGCAATTCATCATATGTCCCTTCTTCTACGATCTTTCCATGATCCATAACAAAGATACGATCGCATCTTTTCACTGTATTGATCCTATGCGCAATGACGATGCGCGTCATGCGTCTTTTCTCGAGCATTTTTATGATCTTTCCCTGAGTCTCATTGTCAAGCGCACTTGTTGCCTCGTCCAGGAACAGGACCGTCGGCTTTCCCGCCAGCGCCCGTGCAAGGAGTATGCGCTGTTTCTGTCCGCCTGAGATCGTACTGCCTGATTCCGTCACAAGTGTATGAAGTCCCATGGGCATCTGTTCTACTTCCTCTTTTAAACTGACTTCATCCAGCAGTTTCCATGCCTGCTCCTGCGTCATGCCGGCCACAGAAGCCGAGATATTCTCATAAATGCTTCCCGTAAAAAGTGATTCGTCCTGCAGCACTACACCCAGCTTCTTTCTGAGATCCGGCTTGCTGATATGATCCAGATTTTTATGGTCATAGAATACGCATCCCTTATCCGGTTTTTCAAACCCCAGCAGGATCTGCAGAAGCGTCGATTTCCCGCATCCCGATGTCCCCACGATGCCAATGTAATCGCCTTTGTTAGCCCGGATCGATACATCTTCCAGAACGCTGCCTTCCTCTTTGCTGTACGAGAAAGAGACATTGCTCGCTTCCACGCTCCCGTCCAGTTTTCCCACACTGCCGGAACTGTCCTGCGCCTCTGACGGACATTCCAGGATCGGACGCACCGCTCGTATGTCGGAAAGATAAAATCCGCTTCAACGACAGACATTATCACATCCACGACACTCTGAGCAAATAATTCTGAAACAGTGAGGAGCGCCACGAACCTTCCGGTGTCGCCGCTGCTCATCTGACCCAGAAAGAGCAGGAACAAAAGCAGGAAAGTGATTCCCGAATAGAGCCGTGAAAACATATCGATCCATGTGGTATCCCTGCTCTGCCGCAGTTCAATCCTGCACATCTTTGTATATCGTTTTAAATATTCATAGAGCGCCCTGTCTTCCATCCCATCTGTACGTATCTTCTGTATCCCGCACAGATACTGGTACATGAGGGAGTTTAACATTCCTTCTTCTCTCTGTTTTTCTTTCTCCGCCTCAACGTGTCTTCTGCACAGGATGTAAGCTGTCACTCCAAAGATCCCGGCACATACCGCAATCCCCGCTCCGGTTCTGACGTCATACATCAGCATGCAGACGCCGAATATGAGAGCAAAAACCAGACTGATCGCTGCGTTCACCAGTTCCCGGGATGCGTCTCTGAATATCTCTGCCGCCTTGATCGCTCTCTGCGCAAGATCCGCCGAATCATAGTTTCTTATCATGTCTTCCGGAAGGTGCATGAGTCTGTCATAGACCGCAGCCATTACGGAGTTCTGTATATGGTTGATGTTGCTGTAGACCGCTGTATTCTTCACCAGTGATATGCAGAAATACCCGGCCATACACATGGCTATCATAATGCCAAAATCCAGGAGAAGCTCATATTCTCCTGTGGGAACCAGCACATCTGTCAGATACTCGTAGGAGACCGGAAAGATCAGAGCCGCCAGTGCTCCTGCCGCCACCAGGGCAAAGACAAAAGCCCAGTTTGCCGCAGAAGTTTCCCGGAACCCAAACAGCAGAAGGCCTTTCAGATCCACTGCGTTCTTTCCAAATGACCGGTAGAATGTGACAGCTTCCCGGTCGATCTTCTCCGCTTCCCGGCTGTCCACTCTCCTTGTCTCCCCGGCTGCAGGATCATATATAAGATAACGGCCTGCTTTCCTGAAGAGGACGACCGGCACATGATCATCCTTTGTATATCCCAGAAATGCACCTATATTTTTTCTCTGCCATTCCGGTTCAAGCCGGATCTTTCTTGCCGGTATCTCACAGGCAGACGCCATCTGGAAGATCTCCATTCCCCTTGGGAATTTCTCCTTGAGTTTTTCAAAGGACAAAATGTCATATCCCTGTCTGGCACAGAGGAAAGAAAATGCTTTATACAGAGGATCCTTATTCAAAAGGTTCCCTTCCATCCCCTCTTCCCCTGTTTTTTTCCGTCTTTTCCCGGCGATCAGATTCTCCTGTATCAGCTGTCTGCAGTTTTCTATGCTTCGGATACGATCCTGAGCGGACGCATAGACGTATGCCTCTTCTTTCATCATAGCCATGTTGTACTTTTCGATCATTTCTTCCTGAAACTCGGATTCATCGAAAAGAAGCACCCCTGCATTTTTTGCAAACGTCTTCCGGGTCTGTGCCGGCATATCTACCGCTTTCAGAAAATGGATCTCTGCACGCTCCTGCGCTGCGAGCTGAAAGTTCCAATGCTTTTCACTCATTTCCATATCAAGAAACGGAATATAGTCCCCTTCGGAAACAGTACACAGATACATTTTTTTGCCAGGTATCTCTCCCTTATATGGCACGATATAGACAAGCAGGCTGCCGGCAGCTACCTGTCCGCACATGGCGGTGTCCTGTGTCCTGTATGTCTGGCCACCCTGTAGTTTCATAACACTTCCATACCTCATTCGTCCTGTATCAGACTCCTGTATATCTTAGAATTCTCTGCAAGCATTTCGTGAGTTCCTATTTCCACTGCTCTGCCCTGGTCCATCACGGCGATCAGAGTACAGTCCCTGATCGCTGACAGCCTGTGCGCGATCACGATACACGTGCACCCTCTCCGTTTGATGTTGTCGAGGATCTTCTTTTCTGTGATCGCATCCAGCGCACTTGTCGCCTCATCCATGATAAGGATAGAGGGATTTTTCGTGAGGGCCCTCGCGATCTCCAGCCTTTGCTTCTGTCCTCCTGAGAGGTTGAGCCCGTTTTCCCTGACCATATATTCATATGAACCGGGCTTTTTCAGGATTTCCTCATGGATACAGGCGTCTTTTGCCGCCTGGATAATATCCCCTTCCATAACCGCAGGATTCCACATCGTGAGATTATCACGTATCGTCCCTGAAAACAGGGTGATCTCCTGACTGACTACACCGATTCCGGATCTCAAGACGTCTCCTGATATTTCTTTGATCGGTCGACCGTCGATCAGGATTTCTCCCGACCATGGTGCGTACAGACCGCTCAGCACTTTCGCCACTGTAGATTTCCCGCTTCCCGAGTTTCCTACAAATGCGATCGAATCTCCGCTGTTCACGGAGAACGACAGTTCACTTACAAACGGCGGATGAAGTCTGTGATATCCAAATGAAATCTTCTCCACATCGATCCGGCCCTGTATCCCGGGTCCGGTATCATATTTCAAAGTTCTCTCTTCATTTTCCCGGAACCGGCCGTCCTCCTCATATGATACGATATCGTCCATCCGAAGCATGTCGACCTTGAATTCCTGTATCTGCCGCACAAACTCCGACGCCTGCATCACCGGATTGAGAAACGCTGTCAGAAGACTTAGAAAGGCTGCCAGCATCCCTGCCGTCAGTTCTCCCTGAATGACCAGGATACCGCCTGAAAACAGGATCATAACCATGAGGAGCTTGGGGATCGCATCTGCCGCTGTCGTAATTATCTCCTGTGTTTTTCCGATTTTCTGTTCCTGCCGGGCCGCTTTTGCATAATACCCCATAACTTTCCCTGTATAGCTGTCCTCTGCACCTGACGCCTTGATCGTCTTACTGATATTCATACCAGCGTAGACCGCACCCACAAGTTTGCCTTCATCCTGTTTCAGTTTCTGCATATCACTTTCTATGAGACGAAACGCCGCCATTACAAGTGCCGCGAACAGTAAGACTCCCACCGCACCGGCCAGAGCCAGTTTTTCACTGTATATGAACATCAGCACAAAATAAAAACATGCGGTAAAAACGTCCAGAGTCATCTGTGTCAGCTTTCCTGACAGAAAATCACACACTCTGTAATTGTCAAAAATCCTCTCGCTCAGATCTCCGGGGTATCTCTGTTCATAAAAATTCATGGGGAGCCGAAACATATGATGGAGAAACTCAAACGAAGAATTCAGAACCATGCGGTTCCTGAAGATTCTCAGTATCCATCCTCTGTACAGCATCCATACTGCCTGGAACATCAGCACCGCCGAAAAGATCAGAAGAAAAGAAGTGAGCCATTGCTTCTGCCCGCCCTGGAGGATACTGTCAATGAATATCTGCGTCATGACAGGAATGATCAGCCCCGGAACTGCCAGGAAGAGTCCTGCCACGATCAGAATCAGAAGATTCCCCTGTTCTCCTTTGATTCTTTCCCACAGAAGTTCCCGTACTTTCCGGTTCCTGTCCCCCGGCATGAAAGAATCACTTTTCTTAAATTCAAGTACAATCCCGGTAAAACATTCATCGATCTCTTCTTTTCTTAGTTTTCTCCTTCCGATATCAGGATCATTGATATAAAAATATTTGCCCTTTCGCCCTTCATATACGACAAAATGATTAAAATTCCAGTGCAGGATGCAGGGAAGCGAGACGTCGTCCAGTTCCTCAAGTTCCATCGCATAGCCCTGTCCTGAAAGTCCGAAGTTTTCCGCTGCCTGCAGTATATTTCCCGCATTGCATCCGTCTCTTGAGATTCCGGTCTCAATCCTGACCTTTTCAAGCGCCACATTCTTTCCGTGCCATGCCAGGATACTGGTCAGCGCCGCCGCGCCGCACTCCGCCGCCTCCATCTGAAAGATGAGCGGTGTTTTCACATACCTTTTCATAGTCCACATTCAATCAACTTTCTTACAGCCATAAATCTATCGGATGTACACTCTCTTTCTGAATCTCCACCTGAAGCACCTCTCCGTCTTCCGGCATGTCCCCGGCTTCCTCTGTCAGTCTGCAGTGGTAGACTGCAACAGGGACGCCATCTGTAAGATACTGGAGAAAACTCTCGTTTCCTCTGATATATCCGAGCAGCTCTTCCTGTGAGATCCAGCGGCTCTCCGCTTCGCTGATATACCCGGTCAGAGCCGTGCTGTCTCCCCCGGCTTTACTCATACTTACTTTCATGTCATTTTCTATTCCCGAGGCATTTTCAAGCTGTACAAAACACAGGATCTCGTTCTTTTCCTGGATATAAACCCCAGATCCTTCAGCCAGCATAGGGATCTGTCCCAAAAACACCCATGCCAGAAAAGCGCCTGCTGCCAGAACGCCGCCTGCCGCCGCGATCCACCAGTGAGAGGGTACACGGCATACCGGACTGGACAGGTTCTCTGCTGTCAGAAGTTTTTCTTTTGCTTTCTCTCTGAAATTCACCGCCATATCTACTCTCCGGTTCCTTTATACTCTACGATCAGCATTGTGATATCGTCTGCCTGTGTCGCACCGGCGGCAAATTCATCGATCGACTCTGAGATATGAGAGACGATATCTTTGATTTCGGACTTCTTTACTTTTTCCAGTTCGCTCTCCAGTCTGTCTTCTCCATACAATGCCAGCTCTGTGTTCGTCGCTTCCGTGACCCCGTCTGTATAAAGGAGTATTCTCTCTCCGGGCTGCAGTACTGTCTTCCCTGTCCGGTACTGTATTCCTTCCATTCCGCCCAGAACAAACCCGGGGCGCATTTTGAGCATCTCCACTGTATTGTCATTTCTGCAGATATACGGCGCATTATGTCCTGCGTTGCTGAACTCCATTTCCCCTGTCTTCAGATTCAGAATCGCAAAGAATACAGTGATAAACAGACCTTTTTCATTGCTCTCCAGGAGCTGTTCATTGGACTGGGTAAGAATCCGGCCCGGTTCTGCATCCATCACTGCCTGATTCCTTATCGTTGTCTTGCCTGCCATCATAAAGAGAGCCGCCGGCACTCCCTTTCCTGAAACATCTGCAATCACAAACGCCAGATGATCGTCATCGAGCAAATAGAAATCATAGAAGTCTCCGCCGACTTCTCTCGCAGGTCTCATACTTGCATAGACATCAAACTCTGTCCTGTCCGGGAAAGCCGGGAACACGGATGGGAGGACAGACTGCTGTATGTCGCTTGCCACCATCAGGTCCGCCTGGACTTTCGCCGACTCGGCGGAGATCCTGACCGCGTCAAAGAGCGCAGAGTACATGAAAGCATACATTGCCGTCATGCCTATGATCACGACAATGGCAACAAATATATTTGCATTATAAATACTTCTGAAATTAATGCCGAGAAGATCTATCACAGCCAGAACTAACAGGAATATGACATATGATGCGATCGGAACTTTCAGAAATTTCCCGATCTCATCCTTGATCTTATTCAGTGTTTCCAGCAGTGCGTCTTTTAAGAAAGTACGGAACAGGCCCGCACTTATCCCGAGCCAGAAGACCTCTATCAGAATCCTTACCGGTTCTGGCGGATAATCATAAGCTGCTTCGGTGATCCCTGTTGAAAACGGAAGATTTGTAATCTCACAGAACACGTTCAGAACGATCGTCTCAACCAAGAGCACAAGCAGGGTGAGGAACACCTTTTCTTCCCATTTTTCTTTATATAAAAATAACGCAGCTAACACGACAACAGTACCGGGAATCATATTCTGTATAAGATTTGCCAGGGACAGCATGATATTTCCAAACCATGTCACCTCGCCGCCGTGGACCGCCTCATAATCGGCCACCAGACTCCCTATGCCGGCATAGAGAAATTCATATCCTATAGTCGCCACGACTGCAACGATCCCAAAAAATATATATTTCCCGGCAATTCCTTTTGGCTTTTTATGCTCCAGCATAACTGAAATGACAAAAATGCAGCAAATATATAAGACTCCTGAACGAATCCCCTCATCGAAATATTCCATCACCATCGCGTTTTCTCCGTTATCACAATTTATCATAACAGGCAGAAGACACTTATGGTCTCCTGCCTAACTAAAGACTAGCGCCATGCTCTCGCTCCTCTTCTGCCGCCGGAAACTTTCTCAAGTTCTTTTGGATTCAGAGTTTTTTTCTGGGCTTCTTTTTTCTCAGCTTCTTTTTTCTGAATTTCTTTTTCATTCTTATTCATTGTTTTCACCTCCTTTTTCAGACAAATTATTCTCAAATTATTTAGAGACTTTTTTATATATACCCCCTCCGGGGAATTCTCAAGACAATTCTGGATTTGCCCGCACATTTTATAATTCACCTGTATAGCTGCTATCGTTATCCCTAGCCACGGATCGCTTTCCCGTATTATAAAAGAAACCCTCAAGACCGGTAAGTTCACCTTACGTCGATCTGAGGGTTTATTTTTATTATTAAGAATCCTGATCCGCGTCTTTTACGGATGTTCCGTCGGTGAGTGCCGAAGCCTCGTCCTCATCTGTGCCGTCGTCGACCGGGATCCTGTTTGTTGACTCTGTTACAGTTTCATTGATATCAGCGATCTTTTCTCCGATCTGTTCCATCAGATCCGAAGATCTCGCCTCTATCTCCTGCACCCGTTCACGCTTACTCTCCAGTGCTTTCCTGCCGTTGGCCCCGTCGAGCTCTATCTCGGCTTTCAGCACCCTCGCCTCTCCATCCATCTTTTCTTTCGCTGAGGAGACGGTTTCAGTCTGTTCCATGCCCGAAGACAGATCCAGGACGTCCATCATCCTGCGCTGCTCGTACTCTTCTTCTGTCATTACCTTTTTGCTGTCAGACAGTTTTGAGTCCTGCTCTTCTACCTCTCCCGCAGCCTGCTTTGCTATTTCCTCTGCGATCTGTTTGTCCAGCATCTCCAACTGCTCGTTGTATTCATCGATCTTGTCCTGATTTACATAGCCATTTTCAAGACCTCTCTTCATCTCAGCGTCCTTGCTTTCCTGGATGAGCTGTTTCTGGTTCATAAGCTGCTGAATGATATTCTGCTTTTTCCCCTGCCCCGAAATAGAAAGAGTGTCTCTGTTTGCCAGCTGGATCGCCAGGCCGGTCTGCTGTCTGTCGTCATTGTTCTGTCTGTTGACTTTCTGGTTTATGGCAGCCGCGTTGAATACACTGTTTCCCGCTGCGATTCCTGTCAGTCTCATGTTTGTCTACCTCCTCCAAGTTCTTGTTTCTGTGGTATGGCCGGTAAGCATCCCTGCATCCAGCCAGTGTCCGCTAATCATCTTCGGATTTCCCCTCAGCAGCCTGCTGCAGGATCTCCCGGACGGCCTCATATGTGTCGTGGAAGATCGAGACGCCGCCATTCCACAGCGGCGGCGTCAGATAACCGCCGGCCATCCTCTGCTGCTCAAAATAATCCATATACGGATCGTCGCTATGTTTCCGGCGTTCCAGTTCCTTGTCGATCATAGCTATTCCTTTTTTAAAAGTCTGCGTCATCTTCTGAACGGCGGAAAGCGCTCTGTCGACTTCCCCATATATATCTTTGGCGTCTGCATCTATTTTCCAGGGAGACTGTTTCAGATCCCAGGAGAACGAATCATCGATCACGTCAGCATATTCACCGTAATCTTTGAGCAGTTTATCCGCTCTGTACTGGTTTGCCTCATTCAGCTTATCCGCTCCGTCCCGCAGAAAAGTATCCCGGGCTTCCTGCATCGCTTTCAGCATGGTTCCTGCTTCCTCTTCGGACATGTCCTCCGGCATGGCCGTCGTCCCGTCCAGCATCTGCTGATACTGTTGGATCGACTGGTCAAATGCAGAAAGCTGATCGCGGTATTCTGTCAGATCCGCTTCCATATATCCCGTCAACTGTGCCCCAAAGCTGTATATCGCCCTGAGCATTTTCAGTTCCTCGTCCGACAGTTCGGAGAGTACAGACTCTCTGCTCTCATCTGCTTTCAGCCTCGCGGCAAGCGTCAGACTGTCCGTGCGCCGGACGCTTTCATCCTGCTTTGTTGTCATCACTGCATTTTCAGCAAGCTGGTTTAAAGTACCGATCACCGGGTTGTTCTGCCGGGTTTGAGCCATGCCTAAAAATCCATTCGCCCCAAAAACATTCTTTCCCTGTGCATGAAACATATTATAGAAGTTCGTTATTACCATAGTCTGCTCACCCCCTTTTAAGGCGCATTGTGTTCTTCCACTTTATTCTTGATGAAATACTCTCTGTTAATACTATCGTCATAGATGCATATATGTATAAGAGCGTACTATATATTTTCGTTATTTTTTTACGATAATACATATTATTTTGCAACATATTATCCAATACTATTTACGATATATAGTAGTATAAGGGCGGTGTTGTTTATGATCGACGTCTTAGAACGTATTACGGAATATCGGACGCAAAAAGGATGGAGCGAATACCAGCTTGCAGAAAAGTCCGGCCTCACCCAGTCTACGATCTCCTCCTGGTATCGCAGAAATCTGATCCCCTCCATCCCGTCGCTGAATAAAATATGCAGAGCGTTCGGAATCACGCTCTCTCAGTTCTTTTCAGAGGAGCATGACACTTTCTCTTTAACAGAAGTTCAGAAACAGTTGATACAGGCCTCCGGACATCTCACCCCGGAGCAGCAGAAAGCTTTGGTCCGGTTTTTGGAAAAGCTCTGACAAATCACAGTTTTCTATCAGTTGCTGCAGCTCTTTCACTCTTGAAAAACTATGCTTCCCAATATATAATATAATTAAAATTACGTGTAGTTTCGATTATTGAGGAGGTGAATGCGGTGAAAATAAATGTGTCCGGCGGTTTATTTCATAATTACCGCGCTTCCGGTTTTGGCGGAAATAAAGCTGAAACCTCATCGCTTTTGGCAGGAGGCGCTAAAAAGGATCGGTTGACGCTTTCAGGACAAGTGCTTGCAGTAATCCAGATGCACAACAGGATAAGGGAGATTGAGCAGGCAAAAGAAAATGCACGAAATTCTCCCGAAGCAAAAATGCTTGATAACATGAAAAAGGCTATGTCAGTACTTAAGACTTGTACCAGGATCGCTGCAAGAATACAGGCGGGAGATAAAGTGCCGTTGAAAGATTTGCGGTATTTGATGCAACATGATCCACAGGCATATCATATGGCCATGGCTTCCCGAAAACCCAAAGAGAACCCAAAGGAATGTGAGAGCGCTGTTCCGAAAGGGGAGCAGGACGAAAGACCTGCCAAGGGAGATGCAGCGGAACCGGCAGATGGGATTCCGGTTTCATCTGACGCTGAAAGAGCCTCCGATATCTGAGTCAAACGGATATACTCCGCCCGCTTACCCGCTTATTGGAAAGCTCCTTGTGTTCAGCTATCATTTAAGTACAAATTCAATACTTAATTTCTGTACTAGAATTAGTATCCGCCATTTTTTCAATGTCAGATTGATTTTGAGACTGGGACAACCTGAACCGGTTGACCAGGCTATTAAGCATATTCGCCTGTCCGGAAAGCTCCTCGCTTGCCGCCGCACTTTCCTGGCTGGTCGCAGAGTTTGTCTGAATGACTGAAGATATCTGGTCTACTC